>JBDHWX010000007.1:0-21767 GCA_039810365.1 Bdellovibrionales bacterium
GCTAGCTAAAAAGAAACTTTATATTTCTCTAGACAACCAAGACCTCTCTCAAGTAAAAAAAGTTATTGTTTTATTTCGATGGGGGTTTCATGACGGCATCTTCCTCACAATCCGATCCAAGTCAGCCTTCTACCTACGGACATCTTAAAATTATTGCTGGTAACTCAAACACGGAACTTGCAAATAAAATTGCAGCCGAAGCTCACGTTCAGCTCTCCCCAACCTTACTTAAACGCTTTGCTGATGGTGAAATTCAAGTCGAAATCCACGATAACGTTCGTGGTGCTGATGTCTACGTTGTTCAAAGCACATGCCCACCATCGAATGAAAACTACATGGAGCTTTTTATTATGATTGATGCTCTAAAAAGAGCATCGGCAAAAAGGATCACGGCTGTTATGCCTTATTATGGCTATGCAAGACAGGACAGAAAAGTTGCCCCAAGAGCTCCCATTTCTGCAAAACTTATGGCCGATCTTTTAACAACAGCAGGAGCTAATCGCGTCGTGTGCGTAGATCTCCACGCTGGTCAAATCCAAGGTTTTTTTAACGTTCCTGTAGATCACCTTTTCTCGATTCCCCTTTTAGCGAGAGCTTGGCGTGAAAAATGGGGTTTTGGCGAAGACTTTGTTGTTGTAAGCCCCGATGCTGGTGGTGTTGAGCGCGCCAGAGCCTTTGCAAAACGTATTGAAGCTCCTATTGCTATTATCGATAAAAGACGTTCTGGCCCCAATGAGGCAAAAGCCTATAATCTTATTGGTGACGTTAAGGATAAGTTTGCCGTTATCATTGATGATATGATCGATACTGCCGGAACCCTTACTCAAGCTGCTGAAACCATTATGAAAAATGGAGCTACTCGTGTGGCGGCTGTAGCAACCCATGCCGTTTTATCTGGCCCAGCCCTTCAAAGAATTCAAGAAAGTGCTCTAGAATTTGTCGTTGTAACAGATACCATCCCCTTAAAAGAGGGAGCCATTAAGAACGGAAAATACTCTGTTGTCAGTGTTGCCCCTCTTATTGCAGAAGCCATTCGAAGAATTTATTCAAATGAGAGTGTCAGCTCACTTTTCCTTTGAACTTTTGCCCCTTTTTCGATATCACATTTGGCCTAATCAATATCAACCCATTTCAGTAGCCAAAAGGTCTGCTGACTCGATGATATCTCCTTTTAATGGAGAAGAAAGTAGAGACAATTATGAACACCAATATTGAGATTCAAGTTCAATCCAGAAAATCTGGCAAATCCAACTGCAGAAAACTCAGACGCCAAGAAAATATCCCTGGGGTTATCTACGGTGCCGGAAAGAAAAACGCCCCTCTTTTTGCAGAAGAAAAAGTTATTAAAAAATTTGCCTCTCGTGAGTATGAAAATGCGATTTTTACATTAAAATCCGATGACAAAGAAATTAATGGTGCAAAAGTTCTTTTTAAAGATATTTCTCGTCATCCTGTTTCTCGAAAACCTATTCATTTTGATTTTTTGGCCATTGACCTCAATAAAGAAATCAGGGTCTATGTGGATCTCAAATTTGAAGGAAAAGCCATCGGTCTTACCGAGGGCGGTCTTCTTGAAGCCATTGTTCGACAAATTGAAATTGCATGTTTACCAACAAAGATCCCTGAATTTATTGCAGTTGATGTTTCCAACCTTCACGTTGGTCAAACTGTTCACTTAAAAGATGTGACTCTGCCCGATGGTGTCCGAGCTATTTCTTCAAGCGATTTAGCTCTCGTAACTGTTACTGTTGTTGAAGAAGAAGTCGCTGCCACTCCAGCTGCTGCAACTCCTGATGCTGCTGCCGCTGCTGCGGGTACACCTGCTGCTGCAGGCGCTGCGGCTACTCCTGGCGCTGCTCCTGGTGCCACTCCAGCTGCTGCAACTCCTGCAAAAACAGAGAAGAAGTAGTCTGAATCCATGTATCTTATCGTTGGTTTAGGGAATCCTGGTCAGAAATACGAGTTCACTCGTCATAATGTAGGATTCCTTGCCATCGATCGAGCCATTGATCGTTTTCATCTTTCTGAAAAATCAGAACACAAGGCTCTTACCTATAAAATCACTATTGACGGCCATGACGTTTTATTCGCCAAGCCTCAAACCTTTATGAATCTTTCGGGAGAATCAGTTCAGCCACTAATGGCTTATTATAAAATTCCACTAGAAAATATTTTGGTCCTGCACGATGATAAAGATCAAAATTTTTTAAGTGTCAAATTTCAACAAAATTCCAGTTCAGGTGGGCAAAATGGGATCAATAGCATTCATCAAAAACTCGGAACACAAAATTACACCCGATTAAAACTGGGTATAGGGCAGCCAAGTCTTCCCAATCAGAGTACGGCAGACTATGTTTTACAAAAATTTTCGTTACTCGAAGCCTCTTTGATGTCTCATTGGCTTGATTATGTTGTCGATGCCATAGAGAACTTCATAAAGTTTGGCTATGAAAAATCAGCAAATAAATTTAATCTTAAAATGCCTAAACTCTCTGAGCTTATCGAAATGCAAATTGCCAGCGAAAAAGACTTAGATAAAAACGATTTTTTTGATATCTTAAAAAAACTAAAAAAAGGATAACAATATGGCACTACAATGTGGCATCGTTGGATTACCCAATGTTGGTAAAAGCACACTTTTTAATGCAATCACTCAAGCTGGAGCAGAAAGTGCGAATTATCCTTTTTGTACGATCAATCCCAATGTCGGAGTTGTTGCTGTTCCTGATGAACGCCTCCAAAAAATTGCAGATCTTGTCGGGCCAGAGACCATTATTCCAACCTCTACTGAGTTTGTGGATATTGCAGGCCTTGTTCAAGGGGCCTCTAAAGGTGAAGGGCTCGGCAATCAATTTTTAGGCAACATTCGCCAAACCGATGCCATTTTACATGTTGTGAGATGTTTTGATGATCCCAATATCGTTCATGTCTCTGGAAGTGTCGATCCTCTCAGAGATATTGATGTTATCAATACCGAACTCATGCTAGCCGACCTTGAAGCCATCGAAAAGAGATATCAAAGGTTAGAAAAAATTGCCCGCAGCACCCAAGATAAAAGCATTAAGCAAGATTTTGAAATCACCAAAAAAATGAAAGAAGCGCTTGATCAAGGAAAACCTGCAAGATCTGTTGCCATCACAGAAGAAGAAAAGCCTTTGGTGCATGCACTTCAGCTCCTTTCATCAAAACCTGTTCTTTATGTTTGCAACGTCAACGAAGAAGATTTCTCTCAAGGTGGAAACGCATGGGTTAAGCAGGTTCAAGATTTTGCAAAAAAAGAAAATAACAATGCAACTTTGATTTCTGCTGCTATTGAGGCAGAAATTGCAACGCTTTCACCAGAAGAACAAAAAGAATTTCTTGCAACTCTTGGCGTTCAAGAAAAAGGTATGGACAGGTTAATTCGTGAGTCTTATTCGCTTTTAAATCTTGCAACCTATTTTACAGCCGGCAAAAAAGAAGTTCGGGCTTGGACCATTAAAAAAGGAACTAAAGCTCCACAAGCAGCAGGCGTTATTCACACAGATTTTGAAAAAGGTTTTATCAGAGCCGAAACCTACCACTGTGATGATCTTTTTAGACTAAAATCTGAACAAGCCGTAAAAGAAGCAGGCCTCTACCGCTCTGAAGGTAAAGATTATGTTGTTCGAGATGGCGATATTATGCTTTTTCGATTCAACGTTTAGCTACTTCATTTTAGGATCAAAAGCATCGCGAAGCCCGTCGCCTAACATATTAAAGGCAAGCATGGTTAAAAAAATCGCAATACCGGGTGATAAAATAAGATGGGGAAATGACCTTAAAGATCTCCAACCTTCATTGGCCAAAACTCCCCAACTACTAAATGGCGGTTGCAAACCAAGACCAATAAAACTTAAAAATGATTCAAACATTACGTTGGATGGTATTTGAAACGTCAAAGTCACTATCACAGGTCCCAAAATATTAGGAATAATATGTCGACTGACAATTGAAAATTGCTGAATACCAAGAGCGCGCGCAGCTTCGACATACGACATTTCTTTAGCCTGTAGAACTTGACCTCGCACAATTCTGGCCATGCCCATCCAACCATAAATACTTAAAGCACCAAAAATAGAAAATAGGGCACGAAACTCAGGATCATGAAAGTAACCTGAAGATTCAATGACCACCTTTGCTAAAACTAAAAGAACAAGGGCTGGAACAGAATAAAGGGTATCCACAAGTCTCATTAAAATGGCATCTACTTTTCCACCAAACCAACCCGAAACTGCTCCATAAAGAGTTCCCATAAAAAGTGAGACAAGAGCCGTAAAGACAGCAATCGCCATAGAAATTCTGGCTCCATAAATAAGTCTTGATAAAATATCGCGTCCCAGGGCATCGGTTCCCAATAAATATTTAAGACTTGGCCCCTGAAGTGTTGCATCCACATTTTGTAAATCATAAGGATAAGGTGCTATCACAGGAGCCAAAGCCGCTACCAAAACAACAAAAATAATAAAATAAAGAGAGATAATAGCCGTTTTATTTTTTTTAAGCCTTTTAATACTCTCGTTCCATAAGCTATGGCTTTGAATCTTTGCCATGAGGCTGGTTCCCACCTTATCTTTTGTCGTTAACAATTCTTGTGATTCAATGGTTTGCGTTCTGAGTCCCATACTAACCTTTCGTTTCTGGTTAAGCCAACTGAATTCGTGGATCAACAACTGCATAAAAGAGATCCACAACGAGATTGCACAAAACAAGAATAACACTAAAAAGAAGGGCTAATCCCAACACCAACGGATAATCACGATTGGTCACACTTAATATGAGATGTTTGCCCATTCCAGGTATTGAAAAAATCATTTCAATAATAAAGGCTCCGGAAAGAATATCGGCAATCAGCGGCCCTGAATATGTGAGAACAGGTATGAGCGAATTTTTTAAAACATGTTTAAAAAGAATAACTCTTTGTGATAATCCCTTAGCATAAGCGGTTCGAACAAAGTCAGAACGAATCACGTCTAAAACGCTTGAGCGAGTAAGCCTTGCAATAATCGCTGCTGGTCTAAGTCCTAGAGTCAAAACTGGTAAAATATAAAAGCTTGGCCCCTCCCAAGATCCTGGAGGTAAAAGCTTCCATTGAAAGCAAAAAAGAAAAATAAAAATAGCACCTGTTAAAAAGCTTGGCAGAGAAACTCCGCTCATGGCTACAAACATAGAAGAGGAATCAAGCCACGAATTATGTTTATTTGCGGCAATAACACCCAGAGGAATTCCCACAAGATAACTTAAAATCAGAGCATAAACTCCCAATTGAAAGGAAACTGGAAATGTGTCGCCAATGATGGTAGAAACTGGTCTACCAATATATTTGTAAGACTCACCAAGATCACCGTGAACAAGCTGATTCATGTACTGAAAAAACTGCTGATACAACGGAGCATCTAGATTATATTTAGCCGCAAGATTTGCCATAACCTCTGGCGGTAAAGCTTTTTCGGCATCAAAAGGGCCGCCTGGCATTAAGCGCAACAACAAAAAAACAAGGGTTGCAATAATAAAAAGAGTTATTCCAGCTTCAAAACATCTCTTGAGTAAGTAGGAAAGCATATTTTGTTTTATCACCACTACGATAAAACTCCCCAAAACCAAAATTCCAAAAGTTGTCCAAAAAAATGGAATGCCAAAACCAAAAAAACTCATAATAAGTCCCATAAGAGCCATGAGTCCCATAAAAATCTTATATGCATCAAAGAGTTTTTCTTTTTCCATTATTATTCCCTCCTGATTTCATCAAACTATTTTACTAACTCCACGGTTTTAAAAATCTTTTGATCCATAGGATTTGTTTTGTATCCCCTAACACGTGGATTTACGAGTATCGAATGAACATAAGTATAAATAGGAACAACAGCTGCTGCTTCTTCTAAAAGAATTTTTTGAGCTTCTTTATAATAATCTTTTCTTTTTTGAACTTCTTGTTCAGAAAGTGCTTTTTTTACAAGCTCATCATATTGGGGATTCTGCCAATTTGTATGATTGTTCTCGGAATAGCTTGTCATGATTTGCATAAAATTATCGGGATCAGAATAATCTGCAATCCAACCCAAACGATAGATTCCATATCCCTTTTTGACTTTGTAGCGATCAAGTAAAACCTTCCACTCCTCATTTTTAAGTTCAATATTCAATCCCAAATTCTTCTTAAGCTGGGCCTGAACATTTTCTGCCATTTTTTGATGATTCTCATTGGTATTAAAAAGAAGCGTAATCTTGGGAACCTTATCAGAAGTTTTATATGATGATTTTGCTAAATACTCTTTGGCCTTTTCAACGTTATATGGAATACCAACATCTATCTCATATCCCAACATTCCATTGGGAACAAAAGACGAACCTGGTATTTGTTCTCCATTAAGAACTTTTATGATTTCTTTTTTATCAATAGCTGCCGCAATAGCACGCCTAATATTGGCATCATCAAGTGGCTTTTGTTTAATATTAAAGCCGTAAAAATAAATTCCCAAAAGAGGAGTTTTTACGTATTCTTTTCTCTTCTTTAAAATGCCAAGTTCTGTTGATGGAAGCTCTTGTAAAATATCAAGGTCACCAACATCAAAGGCATTCAGAGCTGAGGATTGTTCTTGAATCATTCTTTCTAGGACATATTTTGTTTTAGCTTTCTCTCCAAAATAGTTCTCATTTCTTTCCAGCAAGATAGCATCATCATGGTCCCACTTTGAAAGCTTATAAGCTCCAAGGGTCACAATATTTTCCGGGTTCGTCCAACGATCTCCAAACTTTTCAACAATATCCTTGCGTATAGGAAATGTACTGTGGTGATTGAGGATGGATGGAAAAAAGCTCATGGGTTCTTCAAGTGTAACTTGGATTTTATTTTTGGCTAAAATCTTAATACCAACTTGAGAAAAATCTTTAATTTTTCCTTCGTTATAAGCCTTTGCATTTTTAATAGGGTATAAAAAATAGGAGTACTGTGCGGCTGTTTTTGGATTTAATAATCTTTCCCAACCATCTGCTACTTGTTGAGCTTCAAACAAAACTCCGTCCGTCCATTTCACATCTTCTCGTAATGTAAACGTCCACACCCGAGAGGCCTTATCACCTTGCCAGTTTAAGGCAAGAGCTGGAACTGGCTTTAAATTAGGATCATCAAAATCAAGAGCCGTTAATCCCTCCATAATATTGCCCACGACTTCACTTGATGTGGTGTCGGTTCCTTTATGCCAATCCAAAGATGGCGGTTCTGTCTGAAGGTTATTAATCAAGGTTTCTGATCGATCTACACCGTATTTTAGTTTGGAACTTTTTGTACACCCCGAAAAAACTAAAAAAAGCGATACCAGTACGATTAAAGATTTCATGATGCTCCCCCCCCCCTTGGTGTCATTTTGACCATAAATAGGATAGGCTTCTTAAGCCTTAGATATCAAGAGCAAAGAGTGTGCCGGGTATTTTATGACAATTTAAAAGGATTCCCAGGTTTCTTTTGTGGGGATGGGACCATTATAAGTAATTTGTGCGGGTTCTGCCAGCCACTGAATTGGTTTTTTCTTAAGATCTTCTGGGAAATAAAGAGAATCATAAACATAATAACTTCTTAAAACTTTTTTTACATAACCACGGGTTTGGTTATAAGGAATGTGCTCAATAAATTCATCTAAAGGAATTTTCCCAAAGTTTTTTAGCCATGTATAAACTCTATGTGGGCCCGCATTGTATCCCGCCGCCACAAGAGGTATTGAGTTATCAAACATTTTTGAAAGTCTTTGGATATATTTCCCACCAACTTTAATGTTCGTTTCTGGTTCAAAAAGTTGACTCACTTGGAAATTCTTAATTTCTAATTGTTCTGCCATCTTTTGCGCAGTAAGAGGCATCACCTGCATAAGCCCTATAGCACCTACATTGGAATGCGCATAAGGCTTAAAAAAACTTTCTGTACGCATAATTCCCCACATAAGAGAAGTGGGGACAGAGTATGAGTCTGCATATTTTTCTATAAATTTATTAAAAGCCTGAGGAAAGGCCTTGCTCCACCCTGGATTACTTGCCACAAAACTTTTGCGACGTTCATTACTATAATAAACTTCGGCTATGTAAGAGGATCGAGAATAAACACCCCCTTGCTCATACTTATCGATCAAGTTTTGTAAATAAGTTTTGTTACGTGTATGGGCCTCGATATACTGAAGCTCACGGTTTGCCCAATCATCTAGCCCCATCTGTCTTAAAATCTCTGCTCGTTGAAAAACTGCCTGTAATCTTGGATCTTTAAAGTTAGAAAAAATATCTCCAACTTCTTCTGTTGGTGTTTCTGCAACGGCTCCCTCTTCTACCTTTTCATCTCCCTCTTCTCCAACAGAATCTGGTGGTTCTTCAGAATCCAAATCTGTTTTTGAATCCGATAAAATTTCTTCCTCCGTGCTGCCAGCGTCACTTGCAACATCACGATCCTGAGTCACAGTGCCAGAAATAATGTTTTCTGCAGAAAGAACTGTTGGAACCATGCTAGTTTCCATTTTCTTTGGTTTTTTTTCTGCAATATTGGGTATTTTTTTATCTTGTGTGATAGAGGCCACAGCCACTAGGCGTGCCTTGGCTGCAATAGTGTAATAACCCATAGAAGGATCTTGAGCAATTTTTTCGAGTTGCTTTTTAGCTAGATCTACCTGCCCCATTTTAAACAGACAGATACTTTTCCAGTACGCAATTTTTTGTGAATCAAAAACAAGATTTCGTACTTTTCTTGAAACCCTCATATGAGAAAAACGATTCATCATATCGTAAGCTTCTTTATAATCTCCACGAAGATAACGAATCCATGCTACATACCAAAGAGAAATTTGCCCATTCCCCCCGCCATACCTTTTTTGATATTCTGCAAATCTCTGAAGAGCGCCATCATAATCTTGATTTAAATAACTGGCATAGGCTGCCTGAAAAAAAGCCTCCCTCGCAACACGAGATTTTGGGTTCATACGCTGCACTTTTAAGTAAGCGCTAATTGCCAAGGGGGAATCGCCACGAATGCTGGCGGCTTTTGCCATTAACATTAAATATGAAACATCCCCTGATTTTTCTTCGTAATAAGGAAGAAGTGTTTTAAATGCTTCTTCCACCTCTCCCTCATCAATAAGATAACGTGCCTGTATCAGATCTGTATCGTATTTTGTAAAGGCATTTGACTTCTCATAGAGCGATTGAATTTCTGCTTTGGCTCGAAAGCTTTCTCCAGAGTATTGTAAATTTCGTATTCTTTGTTTCTGCTCATTGAGTGATGCATAACAACCCGGTTTAGCTCCATCAATTTCTGCGTCTTTTAAAAATATATTCCAATGCGATATCAGCGGATGCGCTGGATATCGGCTATAAAGTTTTCGAACATAAAAACACGTCTGATAAATATTTTTTTTCGTAAGATTTAATTTTGCCAAATACCAAAGCACAAAAGGATACTTGATGGTATTTCGTACTTTTCGCTCCAAACCTTTTATTTGGAGCTCTGAAAATTTATAATTCTTTTGTAAATAAGCAATTTCACCTAAATGAAATTGAGCCCCTAATTTACGGGGACTTATACCTTTTATTTTTGTAATTTCACTAAACTGCTGAAAGGCTTCTGGCAATTGATCTAAACCTCGATAACTCAATCCTAAAAAATAATGAGCGTACTCTTTAAGGGGCGAGTTTGTATCCTTAAGTGTTTCTTGGAATTGTGCAACTGCTTCTACAAATTGCTTTTGATGATAGTTTAAAACTCCTTGCGCAAAATGAACCGCTGAGGAGTCTGATCCGGATTGTTTTTTTAATTTTTCTATAGAAATCGAAATCTGCTCTTTTGATCCGAGTTCTGAGTCATCCCAATCAATGGCTTGAGTTTTACTTTCTAATGGGGCTGCAACCGTTTTTGTCGATATGCAAAAAGAAATACAAAGTATTCCTATAATCAGGTATGAAAAAAACCTCATGTCCCGCAGTTCCCCTTAAAAGTCTCTTTAATAAAGATCAAAGATGTAGACCTTATTTTATTATAGTGCTAGTTCCTAGTTATGGCAAAGACGAGATCTAAATTTATATGTCAAAGTTGTGGAGCCCAATCGCCTAAATGGCAGGGAAAGTGTCCAGAATGTGGCGAATGGAATTCCTTTCAAGAAGAAGTCGAGCAAAAGCTAGACAATCGTAGAGGTTGGAATATTACAGGGAGTGATTCTGATAGGCGTCCGCTTGAGGCTCACAGACTTTCTGAAGATTTTGTTTCCGACAAAAGCCACAACGTGCGCTTTTCCACAAATATTTTAGAATTGGACCGCACCTTAGGCGGTGGGATTGTTCCCGGAAGTTTTATCTTACTTGGCGGAGACCCCGGAATAGGTAAATCTACCCTTCTTCTGCAAATGTGTGCAGGCTTAAGCTCCCAGAAGCTCAAAGTTCTTTACGTTTCTGGAGAAGAATCTGTTCAGCAAACGATGATGCGAGCTCATCGACTCAAAGCTCACGGAGATAATATTTTTATCGGATCTGAATCCAATATTGATTCTATTTTTCAACTCGCTCAAAAGGTCCAACCCAATGTCATGATTGTAGATTCTATTCAATCTGTGTACATGTCAGAAATTCCATCAGCTCCAGGTACGGTTTCACAAGTACGAGAGTGTAGCAATAAACTTTTGGGCCTTGCCAAAACCAATGGAATTTCTATTTTTCTTATTGGCCACGTCACAAAAGAAGGAAATATCGCAGGTCCTAAAGTTTTGGAACACATGGTGGATACGGTTTTATCTTTTGAAGGAGATGTCCACCACCATTTTCGTATTTTAAGGGCCTTAAAAAATCGTTTTGGTACAACCAACGAACTGGGCGTTTTCCAAATGGTTGCTCAAGGATTAAAAGAAGTTTCTAATCCTTCAGAGATGTTTTTAGAAGAAAGAAGTTCCAACCTTCAAGGCTCGGCTGTTCTTGCCTCTATTGAAGGATCTCGCGCCATCTTATGTGAGGTTCAGGCCCTCACAAACTCCTCACCTCTGCCTATGCCAAGACGAACTGCCATCGGCTTTGATGTGCAAAGAGCCCACCTGATTTTAGCTGTTTTAGATAAGCATCTTAATCTGGATCTTGCCCACCGGGATGTTTTTGTAAATATTGTCGGAGGTCTTAAAATTCAAGAGCCCGCTGTGGATTTAGCCGTAGCCTGTGCTATTTTTTCGTCTTATCTCAATCAAGAAATCCCTTCAGATTTATGTCTCTTTGGTGAAATTGGTTTAACTGGAGAAATTCGTGGTGTTATTGCCGCCGAACAACGCCTTAAAGAAGCTTACAAACTTGGATTTAAAAGGTTCATCGTCCCTTACAGCAATAAAAAACATCTCCAAGATCTTGATAAAAATATTTTATCTCAAGTTAGTTGGATCAAAAACATTAAAGAATTAAAAAATATTTTATTTAATAAGACAAAAAGAATAGATCAAAAAGAAAGTGAACTTAGTTTTTAACTTCTAACGTTTTATTTCTTCGGGTTTTGCTTCACGAATCTCTTGGGTCTCTTTAATTTCTTCATTCACTTCACTATCATCTGATATCTGTGCAATTTGACCACGCTTCAATGTTGCAAAACCCGTACAGCGAGTTGCATCTGTATAGGCTGTATCACCGTTAATTTTTGTAACAATCAAAAGACACTTGTGGTGTGCAGCACTCTTAGCCAAGAGCTTGCTCCCAACCTTCACATTATGATTTCCATAGACTGCTAAAACAACCTGTGAGCGAAATAAAGAAATATCTCGGACGCGAATAAATCCATCACTCGCCAGACTTGGAAAACCACAGAAAATCAATAATAATACCAATACTTTTTTCATTCTACGCCCTCTTAAAAACTAAAAAATGAATATCCCAAACGAAATGCAAATCCCCACAAATTGGCATTACGGCCATTAATTTCAATATTTGTTGTACGATAATAAATCTCTGTCGACCACTGTGATAAGAAACGAAAACCTGTACCAAACTGGATTCCCAAAGCCGGTTCTGTATCAATATGTTTGTCTAATAATACAAGCGGATAATTAAGTCCTGCAAAGCCATAAACCATTTTAGAGTCATCTAGATCTAGAAACATATTTCCTTCTAGCAAAACAAACCCCAGTTCTGCACTGGAATATTTAAAGTCTCGAATCGTTTCTAGCGCAAGAGCTGAATTCCAACCCAAATTTTTTGCAAAATATGACGATAATTTTGCTCCCAAGATAAACGCTGTCTCGGATTTTGCATCAGATGCACCCTTGATATTAAACTTATCTGCCATGCTATAGCCAAAGATTCCATCAAAAGAAGTTGTTCGCGCCGCTTGGCTCGTCGCTGATAAAAAGACAATCGCTAAAGCAAATAAAACTCTTTTCATATCTGGGTCCTTTCAATAGCCTTGTGCCATTTTTTAAATCTCTCAAGTCTTTGTATTTTTGTCATCTGAGGTTTAAAAATTCGATCCACACTCCAAATACGGCGAATGTCATCCGTGCTCTTCCATATTCCAACACCCAGGCCCGCTAAATAAGCCGCACCCAGAGATGTGGTTTCCACATTAGATGGGCGAACGGTTTCTGTATCCAAATAATCGGATTGAATTTGCATTAACAAATTATTTTCTGATGCGCCCCCATCAACTTTTAATTTTTTAAGTTTCTTTTTTAAATCTTTTTGCATGGCAAGCAAGATATCTGTGTTCTGTAAGGCCATGGACTCAAGAGTTGCTCTTGCAATATGGGCTCTTGTTGTTCCGCGGGTAAGACCACAAATAATCCCACGTGCCTCAGGATTCCAGTAAGGAGCCCCAAGACCCGTCAGAGCTGGAACAAATTCTACACCATCCGTGTGAGAAACTTCTTTGGCAAGATTTTCTATATCAGAACTTTTTTGAATAAATCTTAAATTATCCCGCAACCACTGAACAGCTGCCCCACAAATAAAAACAGAACCTTCCAATGCATATGTTAATTTTTTTTGATCCTTTAGTTGCCACGCCACCGTTGTCAAAAGCCCTGATTTGGAAAGAACCATGTTTGGACCTGTGTTCATGAGCATAAAGCTTCCCGTGCCAAAAGTACATTTGGCCTCGCCAATATCAAAACAGGCTTGTCCAAAAAGAGCTGCTTGTTGATCACCCGCAACTCCAGCTATAGGAATGCCATCGGGTAAAAAAGAAAGACCCTTGGTATAACCAAATATGCCACTTGAAGGTTTGATCTCTGGTAAAATATGCTCTTGTAATCCAAAGATCTTAAGCAATTCTTGATCCCATTTTCCTGTTTTAATATTCATGAGTTGCGTACGAGAGGCATTGGAAACATCCGTTGCATGGGATTGCCCCAGTGTCAGCTTCCATATCAGAAACGTATCAATGGTCCCACAAGCAATTTCTCTTCTCTTCACTCTTTCTTTAAGATTTTTATCGTGATCTAATATCCAACGAATTTTTGAAGCAGAAAAATAGGGATCAATCACGAGTCCTGTTTTAGATTTAATTTTATTTTTATATTTTTGAATTTTTTTACAAAAATCTGTCGTACGTCGACATTGCCAAACAATCGCATTATAAACAGGTGCATGACTTTTTTTATCCCAGACAACGACTGTTTCTCTTTGGTTAGTAATCCCGATAGCTTTTATCTCTTTTGCATCAAGTCCTGATTTTTTTAAAATTTCAACAGTACTATTTTCTACAGTTTTCCAAATAGTATCAGGCCTGTGCTCAACCCAGCCAGGATGAGGATATATCTGTTCAAAGTCTTGAGACGCAGAAAATGCAATTTGTCCCTGTGAGTTAACAAGGCTAACAGTTGTCCCCGTTGTTCCTTGATCAATAGAAAGAATATATGACATGATAACTCCATAAGGTGGTTATTGAATTAGTTTATGGAGAACTTCTTTAAAAAATCAAAAGAAAAGATTTTTAATCTTACACAAGCACCTAAAGAAGTGTTGATCTATCGTATTATGCCTAAGTTTTGCCTAGAAATTGTTCGAAAGTACTTCCGCCTTGAGGTTGAGGGACTAGAAAATATTCCTAAAAAAGGACGGGCCCTCTTGATTCCCAATCACTCTGGATATTCTGGATTTGATGCCGTCATTATCGGAAACGAAGTCCATAATCACCTCAGTCGTATTCCAAGAATTTTAACCCACAGGCTTTGGTTTTTTACGAAGGCCACTTCTATCCCCGCTCAAAAAATGGGATTTATTGAGGCCACAACACAAAATGGTCTTAAACTTTTAGAAAAAAACAATCTTGTTGTTCTTTTCCCCGAGGGCGAAAATGGAAATTTTAAACCAACATCTCATAAGTATCGTCTTCAGGAGTTTAAAAGAGGGTTTGTGAGAATGGCTTTAAAAACAAGGGCCCCCATTGTCCCTGTTCTTGTGATTGGTGCAGAAGAAACCCACATCAACCTAAAAAAATTAAAATTTACAAAATATCTTATTGGAAGCGTTTTACCCCTACCACTTAATATCGTTCCCTTACCCGTAAAATGGAAAATTAAATTTTTAGAACCTATTGTTTTACCCTATGGGCCTGACGCTGTTAACGACGCCGAGTTGGTTCACGAGATTGCCGATGATATTCGAGATACTATGCAAGAAGTCTTAACTAAAGAATTGGCATCAAGAAAATCTGTCTTTTTTTAATTTAAAGATACGAGGTTTCACTCATGCGTAGCATCTATCTTATCAAAAGCTCTTCATTCAATTTTTTTTAAAATCTTCATAAAAATAATGTTTCAATTTTCGGGATTAAAGAGATTCCATACTTAGAAAACTTGATTTTATTTTTTTGAACTTCTTCAAAAATAAGATCGTTATTGTTCTGTCTTGGTGCATAAGGATGGTAGAGATGATATTGCACGGCCATATGGACAAGTGGCAATGTTTCTGTCCCATCAAGATTGAGACGATACTCAATATCAGAGTCTTCTCCAATGCCCACACCGTTGTATCGTATATCAAAACCATTGATACTCATAAGATCTTCTTTATGAACCGAAAAATTGCACCCAACAACGGCCCGATGTTTACGATTTAAAATTTTGCGTAAAAAAGAATTTCGTATATAAATTCCTTTAACTCCCTGATTATCTTTTCTGTAAGCAATTAGCGGCAATATCCACCAAAGATTTTTTTGAATATAGTTTTTTTCAGTTTTTTCAGGAGATAAGCGAGATGTAATCAACGGGGAAAGCTCAAGTCTTCTACCTGCCAATACTTTCTTTTTCTGGCGATTTAACCAGTGCTCTTTAATAAATTCAGGATGTAAGACACAGTCTTGATCAATAAAAATAATATAAGAGGTCTCCGAAGACAAAATACCTTTGTTGAGAATCTCATTTTTTTTAAATCCATGATCTTCATGCCATACATGCTTTATTAAAAATGAATAGCTTTTCATAATTTCACGAATTTCTGCTACAACTTCTGGTCTGGAGCCATCATCACAAATAATCACTTCAAAATTCTGAAATGTTTGGTGCTTAAGGCTTGAAAAAACAAGTTTTAAAAAATCAATCCTATTATAAAATGGATAGAGTAAGGAGACTTCTGGTTTTGGATAGTATCCATTTTTTTCTAAAATTTTTTTATTCGAATAGACTTGATAGGGCAATACATCCATAGCCTTAATTACTTGAAATCAGACCTGTAGCCAAGCTTGGTCGCCAATGCCGACGCGCATTAGTTCAAATCATTTCCAATAGTTTGAATCAAGTTATCCCACGCTTGTATCAAAAATCCTGGCTCATCTTGATTACGACTTGCAACCCCTTTTACGATAAGAGCCGCTATACCCACAATAACAACAAGAAGCAAAACATATTCAACAATAATCTGTCCTGACTGCTTATTTAAAGTCATATCGAGGTAAAAGAAATTTTTCTTGGATATGATCCATAATATTATCTCGAACAATATCAGAAATCGGCCCGTGAGCACCGATCACATAATCGTTGCCCATTTTTTCACAGGCATAATCTTGATCACAATCAAAAGACTGCTGGAAAGCCTCTCTATTTGGGTAAACCATAACAAATAGTGTTGAGTCTTTGGGAAAAGAGTCTTTAAGTTGATTGAGAACGTTGTTCTCCTTTAAAAGCTTGGCCTGTAGAGAAAAATAGACCTTCATGGCCTCGGGCTCTTGATGTTGAGAAAAATAAATTCTCAACGGTCCATCAAATATAGCCGTGTTAAAAGTCACATTATAAAACCTGGACTGAAGGATTCGTGTTGTTGCATTTTCATAAAATCCTTTGTCGAATTTTTCTGGAAACTCTCCCCCTGTAAACATGATGCTGCCCCTCTTTGTTGTATGTCACAGGGTTAGGCTATTAAAAATTTTTCAAAAATCAAATATTTTTTAAAAGGTCTAGTTTTTAACTAATTCCAAACCCTTTGACCTTCTTGGTACACCTGCTCTGTTTTGTTGAGCCCTACTTGATAAAAGAGATCCTGCCAAGAACATCCCTGGATAGAAAAATCAGCGCTCTTTCCAATTTCAAGAGAGCCCGCCACATTTTGAATATCCAAGGCGTAAGCAGGTGCCATCGTCCATGCATTGATAACCTCATGAAGCTTCATTTTCATTTCTTTTCTCGCAAGAAGACCCACAAATTGAATATCTTGGGTTGGACTTGTCCCTGGATTATAATCTGTTGAAAGTGCAATGCGAGCACCTTGATCAAGTAACGACCGCGCTTGCGGATAAGGAACCTGAATATAAAAATCAGCTGTTGGAACCAAAACGCCCGTTGTTTCCGATTGTGATAATTTCTTTATTTGCAATTCACTTAAAAAATTAAGATGATCACAAGATTTTGCGTGGAAATTCAAGGCCAGATCAAGTCCATCTCCTTTTTTAAGTTGATTTGTGTGGACCACAATATCCATATTTAATTTTTGTACTTCTTGAAAATACTCCTTGGCTTGGTCTGCATTAAAAAAACCTTCTTCTATAAAAATATCAGCACGATTCGTGTAACGAGAAATTTTCTTAAGATCCTTTAAGACGCTTTGAAAATAAGTCTGGATATCCATTCCTTTAGGCACAGAGTGAGGCCCCAGGTATGTTGCAACAACCCTTACCTTTTTTAATTTTTTGGCAATCTTTAAAATTTTAAGTTCACTCTCCAAATTTAAGCCGTAGCCACTTTTAATTTCAAGAGTAGTCACTCCCTGACGGATAAAATCAAATGCCCTTTTTTGTGAGATTAAAAGCAATTCTTTTTCTGATATTTTTCTAGTTTCTTGAACCGTTTTAAAAATCCCGCCACCAGAACTTGCAATTTCTTGATACGACTTTCCCTGAAACTTCATCTCAAAATCTGTCCCACGACTTCCGGCAAAGACAAGATGTGTGTGACACTCAATAAACCCTGGTAAAACGGTTTTTCCTTTTAAAGAAAATTCTTTTGCTTTTTTCTTTGAAAACTCTTTGGGAATTTTTTTTGTTTTGCCCACCCAAAGAATTTTACCCTGAGAAACTACGATTGCAGCTTTTGATAAAATCGAAAGGTCAGGCTCTTGAATCCATCGACCTTTTTTTTGAGCCGCACCCTGTAGCGTTAAACATTCCTCAATATCTCGAAAAATTTGAATCATAAAAAATTACCAAATGAGTCTTAAGCCACGTTCTTGGGCGGTTTCCAAGGCATCAGGATAGCCTGCATCAATATGGCGGTATAATCCCATAGCTGGATCAATGGTTAAAACTCTTTTTAATCTTTTATCTGCATCTAAGGTTCCATCAGCAACAATGACTTGCCCCGCATGAAGACTATATCCCATTCCAACTCCGCCGCCATGGTGAAAACTCACCCAAGTCGCCCCGCCGGCCACATTGGAAAGAGCATTAAGTAATGGCCAATCAGCAACGGCATCCGAGCCATCTTTCATGCCTTCTGTTTCTCGATTGGGAGAAGCAACAGAGCCACAATCCAAATGATCGCGTCCAATCACTATAGGAGCAGAAATTTTTTTCTCTCGTACAAGTTCATTAAATTTAAGACCAGCCTTTGCTCTTTCTCCATACTCAAGCCAACAAATTCTTGCTGGCAATCCTTGAAACTGAATTCTTTTTTGGGCCATATCAAGCCAAGTCATTAAGGATTTTTTATGTGGAAACAATTCTCTTAAAGCATCATCGGTTGCCTGAATATCTCGAGGATCTCCAGAAAGTGCCACCCAACGAAAAGGACCAGAACCTTTACAAAATAACGGCCTAATAAATTCAGGAACAAAACCCGGAATTTGAAAGGCATTTCTTTCTCCACCCTCTAAAGCTCTTGCACGAATGTTATTACCATAGTCAAAAGTGACAGCACCTTTTTTTTGCATCTCAAGCATTCCTCGAACATGCTTGGTCATGCTTTGAATCGACTTTTGTTCGTAGCCTTTGGGATCTCTTTTTCGCAGATCTGCAGCATCTTTTAATGACATCGCCTCTGGAATATAGCCATTAAGAGGGTCATGGGCTGATGTTTGGTCTGTTAAAATATCAGGAGTAAAATCTCTTTGAATAAGCTGATGGATCACCTCGCACATATTACCGCAAAGAGCAACGCTAATAGCCTTTTTTTCTTTTTTGTATTTTTCAATTCTTGAAAGAGCATCATCAAGATCTTTTGCAACTTCATCAACATACTTTGAATCTAATCTTTTTTGTATTCTCTCTGGATCGACTTCCACAACTAAAACAGTGGCCCCTGCAAAAACTCCAGCTAAAGGCTGTGCTCCCCCCATGCCACCAAGACCTGCTGTTAAAATCACACGCCCTTTAAGATCACCACCAAAATATTTTCTACCTGCTTCAACAAATGTTTCATATGTTCCCTGAATAATGCCTTGGCTTCCAATATAAATCCAAGAGCCGGCTGTCATCTGACCAAACATCATAAGACCTTTTTTATCAAGCTCATGAAAATGCTCCCACGTAGCCCACTTGGGCACAAGATTTGAATTGGCAATTAAAACTCTCGGCGCATTTTCATGAGTCTCAATAATACCAACGGGTTTTCCTGATTGCACAAGTAGTGTTTCATTATTTTCCAATTTTTTAAGACATTCCAAAATGCGATCAAAGCTTTCCCAGTTCCTGGCTGCCTTTCCAATGCCTCCATAAACAATAAGTTCTTCTGGTTTTTCTGCAACACTTGGATCTAAATTGTTTTGAATCATTCTGTAGGCGGCTTCTTGTAGCCAACCCTTACAATTTAATTTTGTACCTGTAGGTGCTTTCACCGTATGTTTCATATCAACCTCTTTTTAAAATTCCCAAAAACCATTTTAAAACCCTAAAACACCCGTTGTTTTTTGAATGGTGCTTAAAAGACTTCCATCACTAATTAACTCTCTTATTTTTTGAATATCTTGAGAAAAAACACGATCCTTTTTTGCAAATGGAACTTTTGTTCGAATCACATCATAGCAAGCCTTCACACTGGCTGCTGGTTTCAACGGCAAAAGAAGATCCAAGGCCTGAGAGGCACTTAAAAGTTCCATAGAAACCACATTTTCTGCATGATCTACAATTTTTCCAAATTTTCTTGCTGCAATGGTCCCCATAGAAACATGATCTTCTTTATCTGCAGAAGTCGGAATACTATCAACAGAAGCAGGATGCGCTAAAATTTTATTTTCACTAACCAACGAGGCTGCTAGCTCTTTGTACTTGTGAGACATTAGTAACATCTTTTCCAGCAATAAATATTTTACCAGAGTCTGGAGTTAAAAATGCCGGCAACCCACTCATGGATGGATTAATTAATTTTTCAATTCGACACTCTGAAATATTGGCCATGGCTGCCACTGCAATGGCTGCAAAATCCATTTGAAAAGCAACCGGTTCACCATGAAAATTTCCACATGATAAAATCTTATCTTCTTCTGCAAAAACAAGCGGATTATCTGTTGAAGAATTAGCCTCAATTTCTAATGTTTTAATTGCATTTCGAAGTGCATCTTTTGTCGCTCCATGCACTTGAGGCATACAACGAAGCGAATAAGCGTCTTGCACACGCGAACAATTTTTATGATTTTCTGAAATTTCCGATTTTGGTCCCAAAAGCTGTAATAAATTTTTTGCTGTAATGGCTTCTCCTGGGTGAGGCCTTGACTGAGAAATCAAAGGATCAAAAGCCGTTCTTGTTCCCTGCATAGCCTCTAAAGTCATGGCCCCAGAAAGATCAGTCATCCAACAAAGCCTTCTTGCGCGATAAAGATTTAAAAGACCAACTGCTGTCATGACCTGACAACCATTAATCATAGAAAGACCTTCTTTTGCCTGAAGCTCTAAAGGTTGAATACCTTTATAATCTCCACCCCAAACATCGCCTTCTCCAATAATAGCAAGGGCCAAATGCGAAAGAGGGGCCAGATCACCACTTGCTCCGACACTGCCTTGTTGTGGAATAACAGGAATCACGTCGGCATTTAAGAATTCTAAGATTTTTTCGACAACTTCTGAACGAACACCGCTATGTCCACGAGCAAGAGCATTAGCCCTTAGAGCCATAATGGCTCTTGTCTCTGGAACACTAAACGGCTCTCCAATACCACAGCAATGAGAGCGAATTAAATTTTTTTGTAACTCCACAAGATTTTCATCAGAAATTTTAACTGAACTTAAGGCGCCAAAACCGGTGTTCACACCATAAACCGCTCCTGCTTTCTGAAGCTTCTCTAAAATATATTTCCGAGACTTCGTCATAGTCTTTTTAGACAAATCATGAAGTAATACTTTTTCTTTATTATGCGCAATTTCCCATAGCTGATTGATGGTAAGACTTTCACCGGTTAATTGAATCATGATTCTCCTCTTAAGGCATTTATGGCAAATTTGTAATCATTTTTAAAAATATAATTTCCTGCAACAAATACATTGGCCCCAGCATCTCGGCTAAGCCTTGCTGTTTCTTTATTAATTCCACCATCTACTTCGATATCAAGTTGCAAATTCCTTTTTTGAATTTCTTTTTTTAAAATACGCACTTTATCCAATTGATCTTCAATAAACGTCTGCCCACCAAAACCAGGTTCAACTGTCATAACCAAAACAAGGTCTACCATTTCTAAAAACGGTAAAATTTTTTGAATATCAGTTCTGGGCCTTAATGTAAGTCCCGCTTTTACGTTATGTGAACGTATCTTTTTTAAAACTTCTTCTACTTTTTGTGTGGCCTCAACATGAATAGTTAAGATATTGCTACCGGCCTGAATAAACGCATCAACATATTTTTCTGGCTCTTCAATCATCAGATGAACATCTAAAGGAACATGGGCCACCTTTTTAATGGCAGCTACAACAGGTGGACCAATGGTAATATTTTTTACAAAATGGCCATCCATGATATCCACATGTAAGAGATCAGCTCCAGCCTGAGTCACGGCTTCAATTTCTTTTTGAAGGTTTGCAAAATCACACGCAAGTAAACTTGGAGAAATTAAAATTGGTCTCACTTTAAAAAATCCCCTTTTTTTAAATCATAGCCTCTCAAAAAACTTCTTGCATCCATTTTAGATTTTCCCTCGGGTTGCACTTCTAATATTTTTAAAATTCCGACACCACAAGAAACACAAAAATAATCTTTGCCAACTTCTTCAACTCGGCCAACTTCTTTTTGATTTTGCCCATCTAAAGCCTCTGATTTGGTAATTTTTAAAATCTTACCCTGGTAATGGCACCAACTTCCCGGCCAAATATCAAAAGCCCTAATCTGATTAAAAATATCCAGAGCCGC
>JBDHWX010000008.1:0-20721 GCA_039810365.1 Bdellovibrionales bacterium
AATTCCAAGGTTTTCGCCAAGCTCCCAGTGCTCTTTTGGTTGAAACGAAAATTTCTTTAGTTCCCCCCATCTGCGGACTTCTTTGTTGCCCGTTTCATCTTTACCAACGGGAACGTCTTTGTTGCATTTGTTGGGAAGAACAGCGCAAAGCTCTTGGACATTTTTATCTGCCTCTTCTGCTTTTGCATAAAGATTTTTAATTTCTTCTGAGAGTTTTTTTAGTTGCTCAAGCTTTTCAGAGGCATCTTTTCCCTCTTTTTTTGCCTTTGCAATTTCTTGGGAAGCCTTGTTTTGTAATGCCTTCTGAGATTCTGCATCGCTAATGAGTTTTTTTCGCTCTTGATTAAGGTCTAAGAGTTTATCAATTTGTGAGACATCACCATTGCGATTCTTGAGAGATTGTCGATATTCTTGAAGGTATGTTCCATCTGGTTTTTCGAGTTGTTTAATATCTATCATAGTGGCTTTGCAATATAGCGAAAATCAGCTCCCAGGGGCAATTAAAATATACATTTTTAAGAGAAGGCCTATTAAAATCAAAATAAAATCCAAAACCGCAACCCCTACCCACCTCCATCCTTTTGTCATTTTAATAAACATCGCTGTTACAAGAACAATCACAAACCAAAAAAGTAATTGTCCATAGCCAAACATTTGTTGCAAGACAAGCGTCAGAACCATGCCAAGAAAAAGGCCCGATATAAATCTTAAAATAAAAAGCCCAATATCTTGGGAATTCTTTTTTAAGGCATATTGCATATTTTCCAAAAATTCACTCATATGTCCCTCACAGTTGATTGAGTCGCGCTTGAATTTCGGCACGATCCTCTGCGTTTGGTTTTAGTTCTAAGTATCTTCTGTATGCGGCCGCAGCCTGTTCGTTTTCGCCTCGTCGTTCAAAAACAGCTCCTTGCTCTCGATAAATATCAGCGTTGCCGCTTTCTTTATTGATTGCAATTCTGAGCATACTCGTTGCAACGTCAAATTGTCCAGAGAGTCGATACGCCTTGGCAAGCTGAACATATAGGCCAGAATCATTTGGCCTTAATTGAGTTGCTCTTCGCAAATTATTTGCAGCCTCAGAATATTGATTTTGCAACATGTAGATCTCCGAAAGTAAAATATAGGGATCTGCTATCTCTGGATTCACTCTTTTTTCCATTTCTGCATACTCAATAGCTTTTTTAGTTTGTCCCAACAAAAGTGCCGCTTTGCCCGCATAGTAGTAGGCCCTTGGGAATCGCGGATTTATTTCGATAACCTTTTGAAATTGTGTTAAGGCTTTTCCAATTGTGGATTTATCAAGCAAAAAAACTTGTCCTATTTTGTACAAAGACTCGGCCCCCGATGGATCAAGACTTGCCGCCTTAATATAGGCCTTTAAAGCCTCGTTAGGCTGATTCATTTGCACATAAGAATCTCCCAAGATTTGAAAAGCTTCCATTTGACTTGGTTCTATGGCAACGACTTGTTGAAGTGTCGTTATTGCCTGATTCAGTTTTCCGTCTTGTATTAAAATTTTAGCTAAAATCACCCGGTAGTCGTTGTTATTGGGATATGTGTTGATTAGATTTTTAACATAATCCTCTGCTATCTCCCCGCCTCGCATTCCAAAAAGGCTTTTTGCATAAGTCTCTTGTGAATGGGCATTATTGGCATCAAGAGATATTGCTTTAGAGGCATATTGATAAGCTGTTTCAAATTGGTTTTGCGCCATATAGGCCTCTGCCAAAATGTTTAGGGATTCTATATCAGCATCGTACAGCTTTAATGCGTTTTCTGCATATTTTTGTGCTGTTTTGGCGTCTCGCCTTCTCATTTCTAACTGTGCGTAAGCACGCATGATCAAATAATTGAGTTTTGTTTCTGCTTTGGCTTTTGCTAGCATTTCGCTAGCGGCTTTGAAATCATATTTTTGAGAATAATAATCCGAGAGCTGCACGTAAGCCTCTGACATTTTAGGATCTGCGCGCACGGCCTTTATCGCCCAATTGATGGCTTCTTTAGTTTGATTCAACTTCCAAAGGCTTTGTGCCGTTTTGAGTGCTGCCATGGCATTTTTAGGGTTTGTTTCAAAAGCTGTTTTATATTCTGCCTGAGCTGCAAAATAATTTTTATTTTTAAAATAGCTGTCTCCCAAAATAATAAGCTCAGAGTCTTCGGCGCGAACACTTGCAAGCGCTGCCTCTCCGCCAAGACTTAAAATGGTATTGCGAATATAGGTGTTGCGTGGATCAATAGCAAAAGCCTTTTTTGCATATTCAAGAGCTTTTTGCGGCTGTGTTGATATATAAAAGTTTGTGAGTGCTGTATATCCATCAACCTGAACCCGGCTTGACAATCTTTTGTCCTCTAGGCCCAAGAGAATCATATCGAGACCTTTTTCGTTGTGAAATTGTGTTAACTCCAAAATTCCGAGTTCTACTTGTGCCTTTGTGTGTTTCGGATTTTTTTCTAAGATGCCTTTTAAAATTTTTGCAGCGTTATAATAATCATTTAAAGAAATCCTCATTTTTGCTTCGACAAAATAAGACTTAAGCCATTGTGGCCACAATCCCTCTGTTTTTTGAATGTAGGCTATTGCCTCGGCCGTTTGATTTTTTATAAAAAGAATTGAGGCTTTCATTTCATACAAGACCGCAGCCGTAGGAAAATCATTTAACAGTGTTTGCAAAAGAGAGTTAAAGGGATCGATTTCGGCGGTGAGACTTGCCTGAACGGCTCGACAAGTTGCCCCACTGATTCCCATGGAGTCTTCGCTTTGTGCTAGTTGCACAAGTTTTGTTAAATTTTGTAAATCGTTTGAATCTTGGTAACTATAAGGCCAAAGCTCCCGATACGTTAAACACAGAAGAGAAATGGCATCTCGATTTTTTGGATTTGCCTCTAGCAGGCGAACCAAAACCTCGAGAGCTTCATAATAACCAGAAAACTCATCTCGCTGAAAAAGATTGCGGGCTCGTCCCAACATCTCTTGACTCTCTTGAAGCGAAAGGGCGGCTCTGGTGGTTCGCGGATAAATTAAGTGAATCTTGCCATCTTGTGGCGCACGCTTCTCGAAAATTTCATCATAAAATACATATCCAAAAAGACCCAAAAGAATAAGAAGCGTCGCGAGAATAAGTGCATATTTATTTTTTTCTTTTTTTAAAAATGGCTCTTCTTCTTTGAGTACAAGAATTGTTTCTGGCAAAGTCTTTTTCTGGGGGGGCTGGGGCGGCGACTTTGTTGTCTGATTCTTCAACGTAGCTTTTTTTTGCGAGAGATCTTCTTCGACAATAACCCGCCCCCTTTTGGGTGGCGGTCCCGGCGTAAATCCCGTGCCTTGATTTTGTAAGCTGACGGGACTCTCTTCTTTTAAAGAAAGGAGCTCCTCAAGCTTTTTAGAAATTTCATGATCGCTTGGCTTTTGCCCCTCTCCTCGAAGTGTTTCTAAAATCACATCATAAAACTCAGGATATACTGAAAGCTTCACCCAGCGTTCTGTGTTGGCTGGAGAAATAAGATCTTCTTCGTCTAAAAAACTTCCTCTAATAAGTTCAATAATCTTAGATGTATTGAGCGGACCAAAAATCCGACCCTTTTTATCTTTTATATTCCATTGAGCTTCTGCCATCAGCCAAACCTCGGTCCAACTTGGCTTCCTGCAAGTATGTGCATATGAAGATGAAAAACCGTTTGCCCTCCCTCTTGGCCCGTGTTCACGACGGTGCGAAACCCTGTATTTCGGAATCCCATTTTATCTGCTATTTCAAGCGTTGCTCGATAGAGGTCCTCCATCACTGCCATTTCTGATTTTTCTAAATGGGCAACAGATGTTATATGAAATTTTGGTATGACAAGAATGTGCTCCTTGGCTTGCGGATGAAGATCTCGAAAAGCGAGAACCTTTTCGTTTTCCAAAATCTTTTGAGAGGGAATTTCTCCTTTAATAATTTTACAGAAAATACAATCTGGCTGAAGCGACATTGCGGCCATCCTTTGGCAATTTTTAGTTCCAAGTTGGTTTTTGGCGCCAGCCTGGAACTTCTTTATTATAACTATCTGATTTTCCTGCTCAAATGATATTTTTCCATTGATTAAGAGCTATGACAAAGTTTCAATTTGGATTTTGTTGTTGCGCGGCATTTAGCTATACTTGTTCTATTTTCTCTCCCTTGATGGCACTGCTTTTGCAATTTATTCCTGCGTATTCATCTACATGGAGGAAAAAGTGAAGTATCTTATCTCTCTTTATATCGTAGTTGTCTTGTTACTGGCCGGAATGGCTCAGGCCGGGGAAACTTCTCTTGTTTTTTCTCGAGTTCAAAATGTTGCTCAAATGCCTCTGGCTGTTTCTAAAATTTCTTTTGATTCTTCTCGCGATATTCTCAATATTTCTGGCCCTGCGTCTGCTGATTGTTTTCAAAACATTCATGCTGTGACTCGATTGGACACTCAAAACAACGAGGCCCTTATTTCTGTTACTGGCGATGCCCGCAATTGCGCTGCCAACGTATCAAGCTCTTCTTACAATGTTGTCATCGACTTAAAGGCCTTCTTTGCAGAAAATCCCGTCCCTCGTGAATCCGTCGTTCGTATTTATGTCGATAATTATAACGGGGATGTTTATTCTTTTGATTATGATGCAAAAAGAGCTACTCAATATCAATTCAACTCTATTCTTGCCGGAATCCTAGTAAGAGATTCTTCTAACAAATACATGATTGTTTCAAAAGATTCTTCTATGCCAATTTTAGCACGATTTGATCTTAGCTCTTTTGAAAACAAGCCCGTCTTCTTAAAGGGGCTTATCCCAGAACAATTTGTACTCGATGGAAAACGCCTTGCTGGTGGGCCTCAGCTTATTGTAAGCCAACTCGTTGCCTTAAAGTAACTTTGTCTTTTATTCTTTCGTGCGTTTGGCGTTCGCGCCAAGTTTTTGTAATTTTACTTCTAAGTTTTCATAGCCACGATCCAAATGATAAACACGAAGAACGTGTGTTTCTCCTTTGGCGGCAAGTCCTGCCAAAATAAGACTTGCAGAGGCCCGAAGATCTGTCGCCATAACGGGAGCTCCCTTAAGTTGGCCTTTTTTTCCTCTCACAATTGCAACCTGTGTTCTTGTTGTAATGTCTGCATTCATTCGAACAAGTTCTTGAACATGCATAAAACGATTTTCAAAAATATTTTCTGTTAAAATGCTCGTTCCCTCAGCCTGAGTCATAAGAGCCATAAACTGTGCCTGCATGTCTGTTGCAAACCCGGGGTAAGGGGCTGTTTGTACATCGACTCCCCGCCAGCCCGAACATTTGTGTACGGTAATGGCATCTTCTGTTGAATCAATAGAAAAGCCAGCTTCGCGCATTTTAGCAACAAGGGCATCTTGGTGGGCGGGGATACAATTTGTTACCGTCACCTCACCGCCCGTGATAGCGCCAGCAAGAAGAAGTGTGCCCGCTTCAATACGATCAGGGATCACTGTGTGTTCGGCTGGTGTCAGGCGATCCGAACCCGTCACTCTTAAAATCCCTGTTCCGATACCTTCTATCTTGGCTCCCATCTTAACAAGATAATTGGCAAGATCTTCAATCTCTGGTTCTTTGGCGGCATTCTCAATAACGGTTGTACCTTCGGTAAGAACTGCCGCCATAAGAGCATTCTCTGTTCCACCAACAGTGACGCCATCAAAAATAATGGTTGCTCCCTGCAGTCGCTTTTTTTCTTTTGAGGATGCGACAACATAACCTTCTTGAATGTCAATGGCTGCGCCAAGCGCTTTCATGGCATCAAGATGCTTATCAATGGGCCTTGTTCCAATTGCACACCCCCCCGGAAGACTCACAACGGCTTCTCCATATCTAGCAAGAAGGGGCCCAAGACAAAGAATAGAAGCCCTCATTTTGCGAACAAGATCGTAAGGGGCTTTTTTAGAATCGTTCATTTTTGTTTCAACAATAAAGAGATCCCCGTCTCGATAAACCCGGGCGCCAAGATGTTCTAAAAGTGTTTGTGTTGAAATAATATCTTGCAGATAGGGAACGTTTTTAAAAATATGTTTTCCGTCACACAAAAGTGTAGAAAATAAAAGCGGAAGGGCTGAGTTTTTTGCCCCACTTGTGGCAACGGATCCTTGAAGTTGTTTTTGCCCCTGAATAACAATTTTATCCATATGAATGCTTCCTAACTTTTAATTGCTATTATAAACCGATCAAGACCCGCATAGTCTTGTACTTTTTGTATTTGTTGAAAAGATTTATTTTGCCAAACGATCTCTTGTGCTTCTTGGCCTTGTTGACTCCCAATTTCAAAGATCCAAAGGCCCTGGGGCTTGAGATGCTCACCTGCAATTTGAGTCCATTTTTTAATTTTTTCTAATCCACCATCTTTACAAAAAAGAGCTTCATGGGGTTCATGCTTACGGACCCCTTCTTGAACATTTTGATCGTCATAAGAAATGTAGGGGGGGTTTGAAATAATAATATCAAATTTTCCAGAAAATCTATGTTCTTTAAGGTCTTTCAAATCGTCTTCTGTCAAATCGTCTGCATTTTTTTGTATTGTTATGATTTTGTCTAATACATTTAAATTTTGAGCATTCTTTTTTGTTAAAGAAATTGCCGTCTCGGAGATATCTACTGCCACAACGTGAAGCCTAAAGACCTCTTTTAGTAGGGAAATCCCTATACAGCCCGTACCACAACCCAAATCTAATACCCATAGGTTTTCCTTGAGCCCATCTTCTTCGATCCAATGGAGGGCGTATTCTACAAGTAATTCCGTTTCTGGCCTGGGAACCAAAACTCCTTTTTCTACAAAAAAAGTATGGTTAAAAAAATCTTTTTTTCCCGTTATATAGGCTACCGGCTCTCCCTGAATCCTTCTTTCTATGCAAACCAAACACTCTTGCAATTGTTTTCCAAGAAGATCTTCTGAAAATCTTGTATAGAGATCTTCTCTGCGACACTTTAAAATATCTGAAATAATGATTTCGGCATCAAGGCGCGGAGAAGGGCTGACCTCTTTTAAAAAATTTGTGGCTTGTTTTATAATATCTTGGATTTTCACGTTTGCTCTTTTGTAAGATGCTTGCTTTGTAATTTTAGTTTTCTTTTTTTTCTTGGCTATTTTTAAGTGCTTCTGCTTGGTAGTATGTTGTGAGCGGCTCTATGAGAAGATCGAGTTTTCCTTCCATAACAGAATCAACCTGATAAATCGTGTGATTGATTCTATGGTCTGTCACTCGAGATTGGGGGAAATTATATGTCCTAATGCGCTCGGATCTATCCCCTGTTCCTATCTGTGAGAGTCTTTGATCCGACGCCTCTTTCATTCGCTTTTCTTCTTCGAGTGCTTGAAGCCGTGCCGCCATAATCTTCATGGCCTTAGATCGATTTTTAATTTGAGATTTCTCATCTTGGCAGGTGACCACAAGGCCCGTGGGAATGTGTGTGAGCCTAACGGCAGAGTCTGTTGTGTTAACGCTCTGGCCGCCATTACCGCCAGATCTATAAACATCAACACGCAAGTCATTTGGGTTAATGTTGATTTCCACCTCTTCAACCTCTGGCAGGACTGCTACCGTAATGGTTGAAGTATGAATTCTTCCCTGGGTCTCTGTTTTTGGAACGCGTTGGACTCGATGAACGCCGCTTTCATATTTTAATTTCGAAAAAACCTTATCTCCAGAAATTGTAGCAATAACTTCTTTAAAACCCCCTACGGGAGAGCTCGAACTTGACATCATTTCTACCCGCCAATTGTTTGCAGCGGCATAATGTGTGTAAGCGCGAAAAAGTTGTTCGCAAAAAAGAGAAGCCTCGTCTCCTCCGGCACCAGCTCGAATTTCGAGAATGATGTTCTTGTCGTCGTTTGGATCTTTGGGTAATAAAAGGATTTTGAGTTGGCTAGAAAGTTCTTCTAATTTTTTTTCTATTTGCGGAAGCTCTTCTTTGGCGATATTCCGAATTTCTTCGTCTTTTTCTAAAGACAAAATGTCTTTGTTGTCCTTTTTTTGTTTTTCAAAATTTTTGTATTCGCGATAAACGTCGACGAGTTCCTTTAATGAGGAATACTCCTTCATGAGCTTTGTATATTTTTTTGTATCACTCGTGATTTGCGGATCTAAGAGGTTCTGGGCTATGCCTTCATATTTTTTTTCTACTTCTTCGAGTCTCTTAAACATATAAAGGCCGCCAAAAAACGATTTGTCTTTTACGCTTTAGATGCTGTGCTAGATTTGCGAGAGAAGTTTGCATAACGTTTATTAAATTTATCAATGCGCCCTTCTGTATCAAGAAGCTTCTGCTTGCCCGTATAAAACGGATGACAGTTGCTGCAAATATCAACACGCAACTCTGGCTGTGTTGCCTTTGTTTTCCATGTGTGACCACAAACACAAGTCACCGTAGATTCCATAAATTTTGGATGTATGTCTGGCTTCATAAATTTTCCTTTTTGAAACTGTGTAAACTCCCACCTTTTTAAAGTAAAATCAAGCTATTGGGCTATTTTTTCAAAATTGATGGACTACTGACAAAACACACAGACTTATCCACAGATGATATTGACACTATGCGTTTATCTTTTTATTAGCCTAATTTTTTTGCAAATCATATTTTCTTAATAAATTCAGAGGTTTATTTGCCGCCCATGTTTTTTAAGAAATCGGCATTGGATTTTGTCTCAGATATTTTACCCAAAATAAACTCCATACTATCCACAACGTTCATAGGGGCTAAAACCTTTCTTAAAATCCAAATTCTGTTGAGATCGCCTTTATCAACAAGGAGGTCTTCTTTGCGCGTTCCTGATTTGTTAATATCCATACATGGGAAAATTCTCTTTTCCATAAGCTTGCGATCAAGGTGAATCTCGGCATTGCCCGTGCCCTTAAATTCTTCAAAGATCACTTCATCCATGCGAGATCCCGTATCGATAAGAGCTGTGGCAATGATCGTAAGACTGCCGCCTTCTTCAATGTTTCTCGCTGCTCCAAAAAATCTCTTTGGCTTGTGAAGAGCGTTAGAGTCCACACCGCCCGTTAAAACTCTACCTGATGTCGGAGTAATTGTGTTGTAGGCTCTCGCTAGACGAGTGATAGAATCTAAGAGAATAACAACATCGTGCTTATGCTCGACAAGCCTCTTGGCCTTTTCAATAACCATTTCTGCAACCTGTACGTGTCTGTTTGGTGGCTCATCAAATGTTGAAGAAATCACTTCGCCCTTAACCGTTCTTGTCATATCTGTCACTTCTTCTGGACGCTCGTCGATAAGCAGAACGATAAGTTTTACTTCGGGATGATTTTTAGAAATTGCATTTGCAATTTCTTGTAAAAGAACCGTTTTTCCTGTTCTTGGAGGAGCAACAATAAGAGCTCTCTGACCTTTTCCAAGTGGGCTCATTAAATCAATAATCCGGGTTGTGTAATTATTGGGAGCAAACTCAAGGTTGAGTCTTTGCTGCGGATAAAGAGGCGTTAGGTTATCAAAAAGAATTTTTTCTTTGGCCTTTTCTGGAGCCTCGTGATTAAGCGTTTCAACTTTTAAAAGAGCAAAATAGCGCTCGCCATCTTTTGGTGGGCGAACTGTGCCGCGAATGGTATCGCCGGTTCTGAGTCCCGATCTTCGAATTTGTGATGGACTGACATAAATGTCGTCTGGGCCGGGGTGATAATTATAATCAGGAGATCTTAAAAAGCCATAGCCCTCAGAGATGATTTCAAGAACACCGTGCCCATAAATATCGCCATATCGGGCTGCTCTTTTAAGAATTTCAAAGACCATGTCTTGTCTTCTCATTCCTGCTGCGTGCATAATGCCAAGCTTGGTGGCTAGGGCCAAGAGTTCTGTAATATTTTTTGTTTTAAGATCTTTAGAATTAAGCTCTCGGCGCTCTTCTTCTGTTAGCTGAACAACAACTTCTTGCGCTTCTTCTTCTTCTTGCCCATTGGCGCTTCCGCTCAAAGCATCTGTGCTGTTATTATTATTGTTGTAATTGCGATCTCGGTTGTCTCGTCTGTGGTTACGATTGTCTCGACCACCGCCCTCATCATCTCGGTGCTTATGATAGTTTCTTTTTTCGTTATTTTCTGCCGCCGCTTCTGGTGCTGTCGTTTCTTCCTTGGCAGATTGTTCTTCTCTTGGGGGTTGCTCGTCTCGATTGTGACTTTGATGATTCTCTGGTTTTTTCATTCTAAAAGACTTACGCTTTTGCCCCTCTTCGGCACCTTTGCTATCCTCTGACATTAAACTATTCTCCTGTTTGGGATTTTAAAGAACTAGAATCTGGCTTTCCTTAAGATATCTGATTTTTGAGATTTTCGTTATTTAAGGGTAATGACCTCTATTTTCTTCAAAAAGTTTGTTTTGTCAATGCCCAAAATGCTTTGTCTTTGCCATAGGCTCCTAACTTACTGATTGTTTTTAGAAAATCTCATTGTGAAACAATGTCTTTTTCAAAATAATCCATACTAAAATCCTTTGAAAGAATTCCGATAAGTAAGTGTAGAAAAGGAGAGTACATGGAAGCAAATAAGGCTCCCGCCAGAAGAATACCTCTGCAGCTAGATATACAATATAAAAAGTCTTATGCCAGACAAGATTCTTATGGAGTCCTCTCTAACATTAGTCTCACGGGTGCCTTTATTCGCGCCAAGAACTCTTCGTTTCAGGCAAACGAACGCATCACTCTTTATTTTGAGGTCAGCGGAAGAAAAAGAAAAATTAATGCTCATGTCGTTTGGAAAAATGATCTTGGAGCTGGCGTAAGCTTTAGCCATTTTAATAACCGTGATATGCAGCTCATCGATGACCTTATGTATTTTGTTGAGTCCTCTCGTGAAAACAGACGCTCCATTCTAGATAATATCTTTAAAAAAGCCGCTTAACTTAGACCTCGCAGCTTACAAACATCTTAGGCCTCGGGGCTGGAGTCAACATACCAGTGCGACATTTTTATTCTTATTGAAAGACAAGCTGAAAAACAAACCCACCATATAAAAAAAGCAGAGTCTGAACTCTGCTTTCTTATTTTCTATGAGTGGCTTTAGTTTTTTAAATTTGTGTGTGAGTATTCATACTCATCTTGCGAGCACGGCTCTTTTTAATAATTCCAATGAGAACTCCAACTCCTATCAAGAGAAGGCCTCCGGCAGAAAGCATGAAGGTCATATCTTTATCTATTCCATTAGAGGCAACAGACTTTTGAGGTGCTGGTGCTTGTACGGGTGGCGGAGGAGGAGGTGGTGGAGGTTCCACGGCTGCTGTTGTTCCAAGGGCTCCTGTTGAATCGTTATTGTGCGCTTGATTTTGTGTCATATCATCAGGAAGTGCAAAATCGTCTTGTTGTGTTGGCGCTGGGCTTGGTGGAACGTCGGCAACATGTTCTTCTGTTGCTTTTGGAGCAGGTGCTGCCGCCTGAGCATCTTTGGACCAATAACGAAGCTCTGTTCCCTCTGCAAGTTCTCCTTTAGACTCAACTCCTAAGTTTGTAGCATAAAGTTCTTTCCACGAGTTTTGATTCCCAAGAAGCTCTTTTCCGACTGTGCGTATGTTGTCTCCTGCTTTGGCTGTATAAGTTTGAGCGGGAACGCCACTGTCTTCATAATATGTGAGAAGCTTTTCTCCGTCTTGCGGCCTGTTGGGAGAATTGTAGTAAATTTTATCTCCAACCTTAACTTCTCGCGAAGCTAAACTTGGATTTGTTTTTTTAAGTTCTTTTGCATGATCTGCATTGCCATAAATTTTTGTGCTTACACCGCCCCACGTGTCATCTGCACGGCCAACATAAACGGTATTCATCAGTTGTCCGCCCTGTTCGAACGGAACATCTTTAATCTTTTTGTAAGAGGCCATTGGCTTTGGAGCTGAATAATCCGGTGCCGGCTCACTTGTTGTGTCTGTTGAGTTGTCTGCAATCGGAGTCTCCTCTGTTGGCGCGCTCACCATGTCAGAAGAGCTTGTGTCTGTAGAGCTGTCTGCAACTGCGTCTGATGTTGTTGCTTCATCTGGCGATGTTGTATCGGCAACATCACTTGTCTCTGGGGAACTTGTATCTGAAGAGTCCATATCGTCTGCAAGAAGGTCGTCATCAACTGCGCCATCTGATTTTTCAAGAGAACTATCTGGTAAGTTTTCGTCGCCACTATCGGCTACGACATCTTCGTCTGCAGATAAATCATCTCCGGCTGCCTCATCGCTTGCTTGTGCTTGATCGGCACCTTCCGTATCAAGAGCTGGATCCTGAGCTTCGGCTACCTCTGTATCGCTGACATCATCGTTAGACGATGAACATCCCGAAAGGTGTAGGACCAAGGCGCTCATCATTAATAAAGATAATATTTTAATTTTCATAATGCGTTCTTCCTTGTTGAATGAACAAATTCTTCCTTAAACTCTTCGTCACTCTATGATGATTCATTAAATCATTATTTGGTACTTTATGAAAATATTTTTTTCCTCGACTCGCCAAAGATCATTGCCACGACTTTAGAATAAGAGACTAATGTATGGTTAAACGACAGCCTTTTTTTATTTTATTTTTTTTAAACCAGCCCAGGTCCATCTCTAGGGCATATTGGGCAAGTCCTTTGCTTTCGTGAATACTGCTTTCGTCTAGAGTTTGCATATCTTCGATATTAAGAAGTTTTTTGTCTTTTGAAAAAAACGCAATAGATAGCGAAATCCTTGTGTTCTTCATCCAAAAAGCGGCCCTTTGTGGTTGTTCAAAAACAAAGAGCATGCCGTTATTTTCCTTAAGGCTTTCTCGACACATAAGCCCTAACGCCCTGAGACTTTCTGTGTCGGCCACTTCAACCTCTATTTTTTTTGTACAAACTGATATCGTTTTTTTTGAAAATCGAATTTTTTTATAAAGATCATCCTTGCAGGCATCAAACTCTGCAAAAGAGGGGAGACTTATAAAAATTACGAGTGCCGCCAATAATCTTTTCATTCTCGACACCCCAGTTTTTTAAAAGCTAGGCCATAACGAATTCCCCGCGTTGACACCGTCACCTCACTCAGATTGGCTTTTTTCATCACGTGTTCCATGATCAGCGCTCCTGCCATAATCACATCAGCTCTTGGGGCGTCTATCCCTGGAAGCTTTTTTCTTTCTGCAATTTTAAGCTTGTGCAACTTTTGTATGAGCGCTTGAACATATTCTCTCTTTAAACAAAATCCTTCTACAATTTTAGGATCATATGTCTTTTGTAAATAAAGACTGGCAAGGGTTGTTGGTGTTCCTGCCACAGCAAACATCTCCAGGCCGTGGATATCAATAACGGGAAGTTTTTCTTCGAGATAGTTTTTAAACTCTGCCATTTCAGTTTCTTTTTCTGGGTCCGTTTTTAAAAAGAGCTCTGTCAGGCGAACACAGCCCACATCATAGCTTTTGGTAAAAAATTCGTTTTTTCGTTTAAATGCTATTTCTGTAGAGCCGCCGCCAATATCAAGGACGGCAAACTCTTTTTTTTGGGGCAGGGAAGACTTAACGCCTAAAAAGGTAAGGTCTGCTTCGCTATTTCCCGAAATAACATGAATTGGGATTTGATATTTTTTGCCAAGCTCAAATAATGCATCTTTATTTGTGGCATCTCGCGCGGCACTTGTGGCAACGGTTTCGACTCTGTCCACATTATATTTTTTGATTAACTCATAAAATTTTTTAAATGCTGCCTCGGCTCTTGTTAGGGCTCCATCGGAAAACTTGTGAGTCGCATGAATTCCCTCTCCGAGTTTAACATATTCTATCGTGTCGTAGATTTCTTTTAAGTGGCCATGCTCATCTTTTTCTGCAATTAAGCATAAAAATGAATTTGACCCCATATCAATGGCCGCAACTCTCATTAAAACTTTAACCCCTTAAATAATTTTTTAATATTTTCATCCTTAAGAACTTTATCCTTTAATTTATCTATTTCTTTGTTGATTATTTTTCTACCCTCGTCTTTAGCATAAGCTTTTCCAACCACACGAAGAGTTTTTTGCCAATCAACCTCTGGAGCATCGGCCTTGCCAGATATTTCAAATGGAATTTGAGCCCTTCCGTCTGCTGCCCGAATATCTTTGGGGACATCTTTAAGTTTCACAAAAAGATTGCCCTCTAAAGAAAGACGCTTATCAAAGCCCACCATACCAGCGGCTTCAATTGATGCACCTGTTTCTTCCATGTCTGCGCGCGATCTCTTAATAATAAGTTTTTCATCTTGTATACTTATTTCTGCCGCAAGCGTTTTAAATCTATCTCCAACTTGGATTTTTCCAAGAGCTTCTGTTGCACCGGAAATGCCCGAAAGTTTTTCGCCTATTGCTTTAAGAGCCTTTGCGCCAGACCACGTACCCTTTATGACATTAAGCTTAGCGCTTCCATGAAGATTTTTAAGAACTTCGTTTTCTTTAATGCCAGTTCCCTCAAGAGAAATTTGTCCAGAGGCAAAACCTGTAAGACTTTTAGAAAACTCTGGAAACTGGTTTTTAATGACAAGGTCTGTGTCAAGATTTTTGACTTCAATCTGAGCCTGATAGGTTGGCTTAGGTATTGGAAGATCTATTTTTGCTGTTGCAAAAATATCTCCATTAAAAATTTTCATTTTTAACTTTTTTAATGTCACAAAAAGATTTTTTGATTCTAGCAAGCCATCAAAATTTTCTATGGTATAGTTCTGATACGTTATCTTTTGTAAGTTGGTCTCAAGCGCAAGATCCATTATATGAAGGCCGGAAACTTCTCGTATTGCCGCTATAGGCGCAAGTGCCGCCTGAAGGATCGCTCCTTGTGGCGCGGGCGTTGCTATGTTTTTTAACTTTTCACTTTGTTTTTCTGAGTCCAAGATTTTATTGAAATCAATTTTGGAAGCCGAAACCCTTAACGCAACCCGTGGCGCTTTGAAATTTTGCAGGCTTCCTGTAATGCTTATTTTATCTTCGCCAATTAAAAATGAGCCTTGGCGAATTTGGGCTCCTCTATTTGAAAAATCTATTTGTGTTTGAATATCGGTAATAGGGGATGTCATGACGGGGGCCCTTACCTGCCCCTTTAAAAAGCCAATTTGGCCAGAGAGGGTCGGATTGGCCTGTGTTCCCAAAATGTTCACATCGGCAAAAAGGCGTCCTTGTATTTGAAACTCTTTTATTGCGCCCATTGTTTTTTGTAGCTGACCTAAATCAAATTCTTTAATTTTAATGTTGATCTTGCTCTCTGGTGTCTCTTGTAGGTTTGTAACTTGTCCGGAGATATCAGCAGAAAGATTTTGAAATCGAAGCTGTGCTTTTTTTATTATGACGTTTTCTTTTGTTGCCGTAAATTTTGTACCAAAATCAAGATCAACACCTTTTGTTTTATGAAATATTTTTCCATATCGAATTTCAAGAGCTCTAAGGTTTAAGTTGGCATCAATTGTTGCCTTTTCGAATCCCGCAGAAGAAACGGAAAGGAAAACCTCCCCCTTATATTGTGTCTGGCCCTCTATAAAAATTCCTTTTGAATCGTTTACAGAAATATTTGTTTGAAGATTCATTCTTGTCTTCTTATTAAAGCCTATGTCTTCTGCATCAAAATTTAAACTTTGGATATTGTACGTGCCGTGAGTAGCCTGATCGAGAAACTGAACCTGCGCCTCTCTTAAAGAAACAGACAGCTCAAGGCGAGAGATGGCTGCTGCAATCATATTATCTTTTGCAGGAGTGTCGCTTTGAGTTCCTTGAGCGGGCTCTTCTTCCTTTTTTAAAATCCTTAAAATATTAAAAGATCCGTCGGCTCTTCTCACTATGGTTAACTCTGGTTTTTTTGCAATTAACTTAGCTTTTATTTTTCCGTATAGAATCGCCGAGTAGGGAATAAAAACCTCTGCATTTTCAATGCGAGCGTAGGTTTCATTTGTTGTTTTCCCCTTTAACAGAAAAGAAGAAATTCCCACACGAACACCGCTGAGGAGATTCAGGGAAAAGCTACCAAGTTCGACATTGGCATCAACATTGTCTCTTATTACTTTTAAAACAATGGGTCTTAATTTTTGATTGATGTCATAGAAGTAGGGTATGGCAAATAGGGTTGTAAAAAAAAGCCCGATAACAAAAAGAAGGCTTATCAGTATTTTTTTCATATTTTAATTCCCTCAAGCACGGCCCCAGAAATCTATCTTGCGCCAAATTCTTAATTTTTTAAAAGTTTTTTTAAAAGATTATTGAGCGTCTCTGGGTTTGCCTGGCCTTTTGATGCCTTCATCGACTGACCCACAAAAAATCCAAACAACTTTTCTTTTCCTGCGCGATACTCTGCAAGCTGTGTGGCGTTTGATGCCATAACTTCGCGTATAATCTTTTCTATTGCCGCTTCATCTGTAATTTGTGTGAGGCCTTGTGCTGCCACAATATCTTTGGGTGATTTTCCAGATTGAAACATTTCTACAAAAACCGTTTTTGCAATTTTTCCGGAAATTGTTCCATCATCAATCATGAGAATCATTTCTCCAAGCTGCCCTGGCCTTATGGGGCTGTTTTGAACTCCTTTTTTTGCGTTGTTCAGCTCTCTCAGTAGCTCTGCCATAATCCAATTCGATGCTGCCTTTGGATTTTTACATATTTTTGTTACTGCTTCAAAATAATCGGCCATCTCAATTTCGAGTGTTAAGATCTGGGCATCATATTCTGGCAACTGATATTCTTTTTGAAATCTTTGAGCTCGGTGAATCGGAAGCTCTGGGAGATCTTCTTTAATTTTTTGAATCTGCGCCTCTTGTACAACAAGGGGAATCAGATCTGGCTCTGGAAAGTAGCGATAGTCGTGTGCCTCTTCTTTTGATCGCATAGAGAAGGTTTTATTTTTAGTAGAATCATAAAGTCTTGTTTCTTGAACAATGGCCTGGCCAGACTCAATGTGATCAATTTGCCTTTCAATTTCATACTGAATGGCTTTTTCAATAAATCGAAATGAGTTAATATTTTTAAGTTCAGCTCTTGTACCAAATTTTTTTTCGCCTCTTTTTCTAACACTCACATTGCAATCACACCGCATGGAACCTTCTTCAAGATTGCCATCACAAACACCAAGATACCTTAAGATTGACCTTACCGTTCTGGCATATTCGGCCGCTTCTTTGGGGGTTCGCATATCTGGTTCAGATACAATCTCTAAGAGGGGAACCGAGCTCCTGTTGTAGTTAACAAGGGAAAATTCCCCATGATGTGTTGACTTGCCGGCGTCTTCTTCTATGTGTGCGCGTGTAATGCCAATGCGTTTTTTTTCATTATCTAAAATAAATTCGACGTAGCCATTTCCACAAATTGGCTCATCAAATTGAGAAATCTGATAGCCCTTTGGAAGATCTGGATAGAAATAATTTTTTCTAGAAAATGTTGATTTTGTGTTAATTTTGCAGTTCAGCGCAAGGCCTGTTTTAATTGCAAACTCTACAACTTTTTCATTAAGTACAGGCAAACATCCCGGCATGCCGGTGCAAACGGGGCACGTGTGCTCGTTGTCAGCGCCTCCATAGTGTGCCGAACATCTACAAAAAAGCTTTGAATTTGTTAAAAACTGCGCATGAATTTCTAAACCAATAACGGATTCGTAATCACTGTAGGCCATCTGGGATTCTCTTTGTTAGTTTTAATGATGTTTCAAGCACTTGTGAAATATTAAAAATTCTTTGCTCTTGAAAGTGTGGCGCAATGACCTGAACGCCAATGGGCAAACCCTCTTGAGAAAGTCCCGAGGGAATACTCATTCCGGGAAGGCCCGCAAGGTTCACCGATGTTGTAAAAATATCGTTATAGTACATAGAAATAACATCTTTGACTCTTTCGCCAATCTTAAAGGCTGTAGACGTCGTCACCGGGCTCATAATGACATCGCACTCTGAAAAAGCCTTCATAAAATCTTTTAAGATAAGGTGGCGTACTTGAGAGGCCTTTTTGTAATAGGCATCATAATAACCGCTAGAAAGCGCAAAGGTTCCCAGCATGATTCTTTTTTTAACTTCTGTACCAAAACCCTCGGCCCTTGTTTTACAATAAAGCTCGTTAAGATCCATAGAAGGAACTCTTCTGCCGTAACGAATTCCATCATATCTTGCAAGGTTACTCGAAGCCTCGCTCGTGGCCACAAGGTAATAAACGGGAACGGCATATTTGGTATGAGGAAGACTCACATCTTTAACCTTGGCCCCCCTGGCTTTTAAAACTTCTATGGCTTTGATAACCGTTTCTTTGATTTCCTTGTTTAAATCACTACCAAAATATTCTTTTGGCATGCCAATGGTAAGCCCCGAAATATCTTCTGAAATATTTTGAGCAAAGTCAGGAACCTTTTCTTGAGACGAAGTCGAATCTTTTTTGTCGTAACCAGAAATTGCCGTTAAGATTTCTGCTGCATCCTTTGTGGAAGACGCCAATGGGCCCGCCTGATCTAACGAAGAAGCATAGGCAATGGTGCCATATCGGCTGACTCGGCCATATGTTGGCTTGATTCCAAAAAGCCCACAAAGACTTGCGGGCTGTCGAATCGATCCCCCTGTATCGGTTCCCATGGAGCCGAAACAAAAAGCTGCCGCTTGTGCCGCCGCAGCGCCACCGCTAGATCCGCCCGGAACATGCCCCTCTTTCCATGGATTTTGAACTGGTCCAAAAACAGAGTGTTCGTTGCTTGAGCCCATGGCAAACTCGTCGCAGTTTGTTTTTCCAATTACAATAGCGCCAGCGTCTTCAAGTCTTTCGACAACTGTTGCAGAATAGGGTGGGATAAAGTTTTCTAAAATTTTGCTGGCAGCCGTTGTGCGAATACCTTTTGTGCAAAACATATCTTTAACAAGAACAGGAACTCCGGCAAGACGGCCGAGTTTTTCTCCAGACGCTCTTTTTTTGTCAAGAGCTTCGGCCTCCTGAAGAGCCTTTTCGTTGATCGTGACAACAGAATTTATTTTTTTATCATATTTTTTAATGCGCTCTAGGGCCTCGGCCACAATTTCTGCTGCCTTGGCGTTACCAGACAAAAACTGATCTCGCACTGTTGTTAGGTTGTGATTTAAGAATTTCATTTTAACCGCCTACCACTGGTGGAACTTTAAAAAGGTTGCCGCTTTTTTCTGGCGCATTTCGAATAATCTCTTCTGGCGTTGTCACAACAATAACCTCATCGTGATCTGCGTGAGGGATAACTTGCGTTGGCGTTACGAGGGGCTCAACGCCGTCTGTTGAGACAGCTCCTAGTTCTTCAAAATGTTTTAAAATCATTGTGAGCGTTTCGCTATAATATTCGATTTCTTTTTCGCTTGCATGAAGCCTTGATAGGCTTGCAATTCTTTCTACGGATTTTTTATCCATTTTTTCCTCTCAAAAGTCTAAAAAGAAGGATAGAGTATACGCCAAGGTTTGGCTTTTCAACAATCACCCGCAGCGCGTTGTCTGTTTATTTTTTTAGCTTAACGGGGCACTCTTGAAACCGTTTATGAAAAAGATTCAACCTTCTTTAGAAGAAGCAAAAAGTCGTTATTCTGAGCTGATTCAAGAAATCCAAAGACACGATATAAATTATTATGTCTTGGATCGCCCAACAATTTCGGATCGAGAATATGACCGGCTCTACGAAGAGCTGCGTGCGCTTGAAGCAGACTTCCCAATCCTCCTTGTGCCAAATTCACCCTCTCAAAGGGTGGGGGCCCAAGCTGTTGATAAGTTTAAAAAAATTTCTCATCGCGTTCCCATGCTTTCGTTACAAAATAGTTATTCTCCTGAGGATCTCTTGGCTTTTGATTTGCGTATCAAGAAGGTTTTGAACACAAAAAGTGAGATTTCATATTTGTGCGAGCCTAAATTTGACGGGCTTTCTATCGAGCTCATCTATGAAAACGGTCTTTTAACCGGAGCCCTCACGCGTGGCGATGGGACAACGGGAGAAGATGTTTTTTCTAATATCAAAACCATTCGCTCTATTCCAATGAAACTTCAAACAAAAAAGCCTCCCAAACTAATTGAGGTTCGCGGTGAGGTTTTAATTTTTAAAAATGATTTTTTAAAGCTTAATCAAGAGCAACAAGACGATGGCGAAATCCCTTTTGCCAACCCTAGAAATGCAGCCGCAGGAACAATCCGCCAGCTAGACCCAAAAATTGCAGCCCGGCGACCATTAAGGTTTTTTGCCTATGCCGTGGGGGCCGCTGATGGCATTTCTTTTAAAAAACAATCTGATCTCTCCTCACAATTTGCAGACTGGGGGCTTCCCACTGTGAGTGTGGGAGAGAAGCTTTGCGAGATCTCCAAAAATGGTCCGTTATCTCTTCTCTGCGATCATGCACAGGATGCCGTATTGTATTATCAACAAATTCATCAAATAAGAAAAACCCTTCCTTTTGATATCGATGGAATCGTGATCAAGGTCGAAGATCTTTTGCTGCAAGAAGAACTTGGGTTTATTGCAAGATCTCCAAGGTGGGCAACGGCTGCTAAATTTGAACCCGAGCAGGCAACAACAAAGATCAATAAAATTATCATACAAGTTGGTCGAACAGGGGCTCTGACCCCTGTGGCTGTTATGGAACCTGTTTTGGTTGGGGGCGTAACCGTCACTCACGCAACACTCCACAATCAAGACGAAATTGATCGAAAAGATATCCGCGAACACGACACCGTTATTGTTCATCGTGCTGGTGATGTGATTCCTGAGGTTGTTGAGGTTTTAAAAGAAAAAAGAAAAAAAGATTCTGTGCCGTTTTTAATCCCCAACAAATGCCCCATCTGTCAT
>JBDHWX010000009.1:0-20308 GCA_039810365.1 Bdellovibrionales bacterium
TTTTAGAAAATTTAAAAATTCCTTGGGAAAAAACCCACCACACAATTGATCGTTATGGCAATACCACAATGGCAACGATTCCCATTACAATGAATGAGGCTATTGAGCTTGGAAAAATTAAACGCGGTGACCTTGTTGCTCTTGTCGCTTTTGGTGCAGGATTTACATGGGGATCAGCTCTTTTACGTTACTAAGACTCGTTTCAAAAAGTCTCCAAACATTAAGAAAGGTTATCGTAAACAACCTTTAATTTCTTTTCTTGAGATTGCAAAAATTGAAGTATCGTTTTAGCAACCTCTTCGGGGCGCTCCTTCATAAGCATATGCTTTCCACCTTCGATCTTTGAAATTTCACAAGCCGGAAATTTTTCTGAAAGATGGGCATAGGTATCATGAACAAAAAGTGTATCTCGTGTCCCCCAAATAATGTGGACAGAGACTTTTAGATAAGCCAATCTCTTTTCCCACTGTGCCCAATCCTCTACATCGCAAACCCAAGCAAAACGATGAACAACATGAGTAATAAGTCTTGCTTTACGATTTGTAATTTTACTCAATCTGTTTTTCTGTGCATTACTTTTTATCCAGGGAACATCAAAAATCTTTTGCAAGTACTTTAAACCAAAACCACCGGCCGGAGACATCAGCATAACCCTTATGGCAGGAGGAACCTTGGCGACCTCTAGCATAATTTTAAGAAGTGGGTTACGAAGTAAATCTTTTGGATGAGGGGGCATCGGATTAATTAAAACTAATCGGTTAATAAGATCAGGTTCTTCTATGGCCATAGCATAACAAATGGCGGCCCCGTAGCTTCCTCCAACCAAATATACCTGGTCTCTGATTGTTTTTTTAAAAAGACCTACAAATTCGCGAAACACTGTAACCTGTTGAGAAAAAGAAACCGCTCGTGCCGGGTCCATGTAAATTGAAGAAAGATTCGGAACAATGACACGGTAATGACGAGAAAGACTTTCTGCAATCTCATCCCAATCATACATTGTGCCACCATAACCATGTACAAGAATAACAACTGGGCCAGATCCAATATCTCGATATTGTATGCCGTGAGAAAGTATCTCCACGCGTTTCATAACAAACTATCTTTCGTTTTCGTCATCAGATGCCAAATGTTCTTTGCGCTTTTTTATGCGCTCAAGTTCTAATCTTAACTCTTCTTCTCTAAAAATCTTTTCAGCTTTTCGCAAGTTATAATCTTCTGTACCAATGGCCGGGGTTTCGATTCCCGCTGGCTGTGTACTTTCTTCTAGCAAAATACTTCCTGTCACGGCATTGGTATGGGCTGGGTCTTTTGAAAATTTACCGCGAGGTCTCTTGGCATTTTGTTCTTTTTCAATTTGCGATGTGAGATCAACTGTAAGATCTCCAAAACACTTAAGCTGACACGCTAAACGACTTTGATCAAGAAAGTGTGCTGTTCCAATAAGATTTAATTCTTTTTTTGTTGGAGGAAAAACATTGTTTTCCCCTTCTGCAATTTGTACTCGACATTCTGCGCAACTTGGCACACCCTTGCAAACCGATTGTATATGGACCCCATTTTCGTGAGCGAGATTTAAAACCGTTTGATTAGGCTTAATTTCAAGTTCTATATTTTGAGGAATAAATTTTACTTTCATAGTATTATCACTTTTAAAAATTTTTTCTTTCCAACTTTCAAAACAAATTCGTCATCTTCTTTGGCAGAAAGTTTCAACTGAACATCTTTAAGTTTTTCTCCATTAATTTCAACGGCATGGGACTCAATCAAACGTCGAGCCTCACTATTTGAAGATGTTAATTCCATGTTTGTTAAAAACTGACAAATCCACACTCCCTGCAATTGATCTTTTGTGATCTTCTTTTGTGGAATATCCGTTGGTACCCCTTTATTGACAAACATGGTTTCAAAATCTTTTTCTGCTTGCTCTGACTCTGATTGGGAATGATAGCGTGTCACAAGATACTTTGCTAAGTTAACTTTGATTGTTTTGGGGTGAAGCTTTCCCTGCTTCATTTCTAATTTCATTTTTTCAATCTCTTCGAGAGTTTTATCCGTTAAAAGCTCATAATATCGAAACATCAATTCATCTGAAACACGCAAAATTTTCCCGAACATATCTCTGGGATTTTCCGTTACACCAATATAATTATCATAACTCTTAGACATCTTTTTAACGCCATCAAGGCCTTCTAAAATTGGCATGGTCATAATACACTGCTGTTCTATACCATAAGACTTTTGGATTTCCCGTCCGACCAATAAATTAAACCTCTGATCTGTTCCTCCAAGTTCAACATCTGCTTTGAGGGCAACAGAGTCGTAGCCTTGAACGAGAGGATACAAAAACTCATGAATAGAAATGGGTCTATGTTCTTTAAAACGATTATTAAAGTCATCTCGCTCTAGCATTCTTGAAACCGTATACTGAGCCGAAAGTTTAATAAAATCTGATGGTGTAAATTGATTGAGCCAAGTTCCATTATAGGCAACTTCTGTTTTCTTACGATCCAATATTTTATAGACTTGATCTGCATAGGTCTTGGAAAACTCTTGAATCTCTTCTTTAGACAAAGCTGGCCTCGTCTCATTCTTTCCTGTGGGATCTCCAATAGAAGCAGTAAAATCCCCAATTAAAAAAATAACATGGTGACCGAGATCTTGAAACTGCTTCATCTTATTAAAAACAACGGTGTGACCAAGATGAAGATCAGGCCTTGAAGGATCAAATCCGGCCTTGATTCTTAAAGGTTTTTTTTCTTTATAACTTTTTGTCAGTTTTGCTAAAAGTTCCTTTTCAGAAACAAGGTCAACAACTCCTTTTTTTAAAAGTTTTAATTGTTCTTGTGGATCTAAAAATGGCATTTTTATCTCGCATACTCAACGGCACGAATTTCTCGCACAACGGTCACTTTAATTTGCCCAGGATAATTCATTTCTCTTTCAATCTTACGTGCAATATCACGGCTCAACAAAAGAGATTGCTCATCGGTTACTTTATTTCCCTCTACAATCACACGAATTTCTCGACCTGCCTGAAGAGCAAAAGTTCGAATTACACCGTCAAAGCTATTACCAATACTTTCAAGATCCTCAAGTCTTCGAACATATGTTTCGTTTGTTTGCTTTCTGGCCCCGGGACGTGCAGACGAAAGGGCGTCAGCTGCTTGAACAAGGTGGGCCAAAACTGTTTTGGGTTGCTCGTCTTCGTGGTGAGCACGAATGGCGTGACAAATTTTTTCTGATTCACCATATTTCTTTGCAAAGTCTGCACCTATGACTGCGTGTGAACCTTCTATAGAATGATCCAAGGCTTTTCCAATATCGTGCAAAAGACCCGCTCGTCTTGCAGCCTTGATATCATCTCCAATTTCTGCGGCCATAAGACCTGCTAAAAAACCAACTTCAATAGAGTGTGTGTAGTTATTTTGGGTGTAAGAAGTTCTATATTTTAGACTTCCGATTAATTTAATAATTTCGGGATGAACACCAACAATACCTAGTTCAAAACAGGCCTTTTCTCCATCTTCTTTCATCGATTTAAAAAGAGATTCTTTTTCTTTTTCCACAACTTCTTCAATGCGCGCCGGATGCACACGCCCATCAGCTAAAAGTGTTTCAATGGATCTTCTCGCAATTTCTCTTCTGACCGGATCAAAAGAAGAAATCACAACGGCCTCTGGTGTTTCATCAACAATAAGATCCACACCACATGCTGCCTCTAAGGCCCGAATATTTCGCCCCTCTTTACCAATAATTCGCCCCTTCATTTCTTCTGTTGGAAGAGCAATAACGCTCACTGTTCTTTCTGTTGTGTATTCACCTGCATAGCGAGCAATGGCCAATGAAATAATTTTTTTAGCCTTCTTTTCTGCCTCAGTCTTTGCTTCATTTTCAATAAATTGCGCTTTTTTGGCCGCTTCAAGCTCTGCATCGTGCTTCACAAGATTGACAAGTTCTGCCTTTGCTTCTTGAGCTGTGTATCGAGAGGCTTCTTCCATTTTCTTTTGTAACTCTCGAGCCTCTTCTAAGAGCTTTTGCTCTTTTTCTGTTAGCTTTTTTTCAAGCATATCAATTTGCTGAGTTTTATTTTGAACATGACTTAACTTTTCTGAAAGTTCTTTTTCTTTTGTCTGGATTTTTTGTTCAATATTTCTTTCTTTATCTTTATAAGAGCGTTCTTGTTGCAAAAGATTTTCTTTTTGCTTGCGAATCTCATTTTCAGCATTTTTCTTAATCTGAGCTTCTATATCTCGGGCTTTATTTTTTGCATTTTGTTCAATTTTTTGAGCTTCAAATTGAGCCTTACTTAAAATACGTTCAGACTCAGATCTTGCTTTTCTTTTTTTACTACCCTCTGCAACCCTTCTTCCAACAAGAAAAGTAACAAAACCTACAACCGCTCCGATTGCTAAATAAATAATTGATATCATGACACTTCCTTTTTTTCTGTCTTTAAAACTTCTTTTTCTGTCACGACATAATCCATAGAGACGTCGTAATCATCAAAAGGCAATAAAGATGTGATTTGAACTGAATAGGCAATTCCGACTTTTATGCCAGAAAAGTTTTTTAAAGTACGATCGTAAAATGCTTTTCCCCAACCCAACCTATGACCTTGTCGATCAAAGGCAAGTCCCGGAACCAAAACTCCACTTATTTTATTTAATAGAATTTTTTGAGAAGTTTTTTCCTCTGGCTCTGAAATTAAAAACGAATTGGTTACCCACCGCCCCTGCGGCTTATAAAACTCAAGAACACTTCCTTTTATAACAGGGTAACACCAGGAAATCGGTTGAGCTCCTTGCACCTCAGAAGCATCAGCTTCACTTTGAATTGGCTTATAGCTCGCCCACGTCTCTTGGCCAGAAACAACCTGTGCAAGTAAGGAGTTAAGATTCTGAAGAATCTTGATCCTTAGGCTTTGAGTATCCTCTGATGCAAAAAATGCATCACGCATACCCTTAAATTTTTTTCTCAATTCTGTTTTTAATTCCATAGTCCAACCAACACGTGGCTAGACTTAATCAACTAAAGATCAAGTCCGCCTTGCGTTTGGGCCGACTCTAAACTGGATACGATTTCAATAGCATGCGTTTCTACGCTTGAAATATCGTTAAGTGCTTTTTTCTTAAACATTAGAAATTCTTCAGCAAGATTTAAGCATGCCAAAAGCATTGCCGTTTGTAACGATTCTGATTTTGTTGAGCCTAAAGACTTCTGAATTCTATCATTAACTAATTTTACAAGCTGCTGAACTGTTTCTTCAGAATGAGAAGATTTTAAACGTAGGGGTATTCCTACGATTTCAACCTCATAGCGATTTACGCTAGGGGCGTTTCCTGAATTGTTATTTGTACGAGCAGCCGACAATCAATCCTCACAGTTTAGATGTCATAACCTATAAATATCCTTACAAAATTTAAGCATAAAGTCAAAGTAAAGTCTTCTCTAAGGCGGCTATTTTCCACCAAAGTTAGATTGATCCGCAATGCTATAGGCATGGTTAGCCAAAAGGCCAGTAATTCTTCTTAAATCGCTTAAAAGATCCATATGAATAGAACTGGTGTTAATAGACTCCTTTAAACCCTTTTTTAGTCGTTCAATGTGTGATTCTTTGAGCTGGCGTTCCAAAACCCTTGATTCGCGTTTTTTTGTGATCACACGATTGGCAAGTTCCTTATCACGAAGCTGAAAAGATGTTAACGAAAGCGACGCAATTTCCATAACGGCATTGTGCATGGTCCGTATTTCATTCCACCCCTCTTCACTAAATTCGATCTTGAGTGCGTGTTTTTTTCTGGCAAGTTCCATAATACCATTATCAATGACATCACCTGCACCTTCAAGATCGCTGACATAGTTGATAAGGGTGATTGTTTGTCTGCCAATATCGCCTGGATCATCAATCTTTGCCAAAAAGAGTTTAATTTCTCTTTGCAAAAGATCTACCTGGTTATCTCTTTCGCGAATACTATCAATAAGATCTTGGTCATCTCGTTCAAAGAGATTTATGGAATCCTTGATCATACTCATCACAATATCACCCATACGAAGAGCCTCTCGCCTTGCCTGGGCAAAGGCTAGTTCGACGTGCTGATAGGTATTGAGCGCTAAATATTCGGGAGCAAAAATTTTATCTTGGCTTGAGCGCGGAAACATTTTTTCTATAAATTGCGCTCCCCATCCAATAAATGGATAAAACATAATGGCTGAAATAATATTTAAAACCGTATGGGCATTGGCAATGTCATGAGAAACAGAGCTTGTTTGCGGCCAGAGTGGATAAATTACAAGATCCGTTAGAAAATAATAAAGCATAAAGGGAATAATTTTATAAAAAAAGTGGGCCCACGCAACCTGCTTACCCACATAATTAGATTGCAAAGAGGCAATGAGTGCTGTTGCCGTTGTGCCGATGTTGGCTCCATAAAGCATATATAGACTTGTATGAAAGGGAATAATTTGAGAGGCCGCAAGGCTCATAATAAAACCGATAATGGCCACACTTCCTTGTAAAAGGCCTGCAAGAAATGCTGTGACGATCATTAAAATAAAAGGGTTTTCTTTAAGGTGTTCAAAAGTCTCTTTTAAAAAATTATATTGCTTAACAACATCTGCTCCCTGTCCCATCATATGAAGCCCAAAAAAGAGCAGTCCAAAGCCTACAAAAACTCCTGCAATATTTTTATAAATACGTTTTTTAGAGGCAAAATAAAAAACATAGCTAATAATAAAAAGCGGGAGACCATATTGAGCTATATCAAAACTCATAATCTGAACAATAAAAGTTGTTCCTATGGCTGTCCCAACGATAAGCCCCATAACAGATCTCAGCGTTATAACCTCTGCAGAACCCAACCCCACCAACATACTGGTCACAGCACCAGAACTTTGCATAAGAACTGTCACAACAATACCCACAACAATTGCGATATAGTTTTTACCTGAAATCAGTCGAAATAATTTTTCAATTTTATTACGAGATAATCTTTGTAGTTGATCACTGGCAAGGTGCATCCCATACATAAAAAAGGAGAGACCACCAAAAATAAGTGCTAAGGCGCTATGTTGTTCGTTCCAATTCATTTGCTTCTTCCATCATAGATGTCTAAAACACTATCCTCACATTAAAAATGAAGCTTTTCAAGAACTTGCTGATGTGACAGCTTTGCCCCTTAGACAATATGGTCAAATGATCGAAGAAATAAACTCTTCAGAGTTAAATGGTCTTAAGTCTTCTACCTTTTCACCAATGCCAATCAATTTAATATTAATACCAAGATCACCTGCTAATCCTAAAACAACACCACCCTTAGCTGTTCCATCCATTTTTGTTAAAATTGCACCCGTAACTCCAAGTGCTTCATGAAATTCTCTTGCTTGGATAAGTGCATTTTGACCAGAATTTGCATCAAGTACCAGTAGCACTTGATGAGGGGCCCCAGGCATTGCTTTTTCTATAACTCTTTTTATTTTTTTAAGTTCTTCCATAAGGTGACTTTGCGTGTGCAATCTTCCTGCGGTGTCAATAATGGCCACATCGACTTGTTCTTCTTGAGCTTTTTTAACAGCATCAAAGGCAACACCTGAAGGGTTTTCAACACCTTCTGGAGAAAAATAAAGAACCGAAGAGCGATCAGCCCAAACCTTGAGTTGTTCTTTTGCCGCCGCTCGAAATGTATCTCCTGCTGCAATCAAAACTTTTAATTTTTTTTGTGCGAGTTGATTTGCTAGCTTTCCAATGGTGGTGGTTTTACCCGCACCATTGACTCCGACGACCATCCAAACTTCGGGTTTATGAGAAGTATTGTGAGTCAAGGCCTCTAAATTGGATTGATTATTTTTTAAAATATCGCGCATTTCTGATCTTAAAAGTTCTCTTAAAGATTCTATTGTAAGAGCAGACTCACTCATTTTTTCTTGAATTCTCAAAAGAAGCCTTTGAACCATCTTGGGCCCAATATCTGATGTGTAAAGAACTTCCTCAATATCTTCTGTTTCAACACTTTCAACTTTTGAAAAAGCATTTGCGATTTTTTCAAAAAAACCTTTTTTTGTATTTTGCAGAGCCTCCTCTAGTGTCATGAGTTTTTCTGCTTTTATTGCTTGAATCCGGCCTCTTGGTTTGTGCTGTCTTTTTTTGAGCAAAAGAAGGGCTCCAAAAAGAAAAATAACTCCAACAACGGCTTCAATAAGATATTCTATTGGTAGTGATGACACGGCTTCCTCCATTCAAGCTATCTTTATGAAAACTTTTTGATTTTGTCATGGTTTTAGATAGAGATTTACCACGTCTTAAAATGAGAAAATCTCATTTTGATATGGGCCTTTTTTATTATAACAAAAAGACGTGACAAGGATAATGTAACCATTCAAAATATAAGGATATGTTCAAAAATCAAAGGGGCGTTGGACTTATTGCAGTTTTAATTGCATCAGGGCTTGTGGTTCTGTTGGCTCTAGCTGTTGGCCGTTTTATTACACAATTTAACCAGCAAAGTATCCGCACCGAAAACTCTGCCGCCTGCCAAAGTATTGCCAAAGATATTGTTGAGTACTTTAAAAAAGATGATAACGCCCTTTTTATTACCTCTGTAGGGCCTGACCCTGTTACAAAAAAATTTCCAACAGGTATTGTAAACGAAGATGGCGTGGAGAGATTTAGTTTAAATGGTGGCGATGTTTATTCTGGGGCGGGATTAATTACTGGTGTTGCTTCTAGCGTGGCCATTCTTCCCAACACAGCTACTTTTTATAATTATCTTAATTATCGAAACTCTTTTAATAGACTTCTTGCACTTGCCTATAGCCAAGGTAAGTGTTGTACCGATGCTAATTCATGCAACAGTCTTCTTTATGACTCTTCTAATCCTACAAGTAATCCTCCTGGCTTAAAGCTTGTTAATAATGGTAATCCTTTTCAGGTTTTTTTAGGGGTTAATCCCATAGAAAACGGGACTTCTCTTTGTAGTGGAACAACGCCAAGCCGTCTTGTTGATCCCAGAGCTAGCAGTATTCAAATGGAGTTTTACGTTCGTGTTGTGAATAATCCAACTGACTCTCAAAAAAGATCTCAATGCATAGCTTCTGGCCAAGTACAGTTTCCAAGGGACGCCGTTGCACCTTTAACGATTCTTTCTCTTGATACATCCTCTTTTTGCGGTGCTGGTAAAACAAAGCCTTCTATGTGCTTACGTACGCCCCCTGCAACGCCTGATCCCAATGTGGTAACCTACACCGTGCATACAGTACGCAGCACGACCTCTTGCAATAACTGTCTTGGAGGACTGCGAGCATATACCTGTGGGCAACCCAATAATTACCCTCTTGCCACCTGTGGAGCCGCCTGCCAGACCTCTGATCCGGGATCTGTTTTTTTATGTCGAGCCGGAGAAAAAAATTGGTTTGCCGAAAATCCTGACAAATGGGAGCCTTGTGAATCTGCACATGTCTACGCGAAGTCTCCAGTAGCCGGAGATCCACCTGTTGTTGTTGGCTCCGTCAGTATCAGCTATGCAGGTTCTGCAAGTCCTGCAAATAAAACACGACAAATCGGCACAGAGGCAACTATTACGCTTTCGGGCCTTTCGCCCCAAAAGGCTTATCTTCTTGATGTCAGAGCTGTTGATGGTGGCGGGCAACTTTTGGGACAATCTTTTTGTTATGCAAATCCAAACTGTGACCAGCCCCATATTATTGTATCCAATGGTCCACCTACAACAAACTCTGTTACTCCTAATGACTCTAGTATTATTGGATTAGCAACCGACAATCAATTAGGCTCTTCTCAACGGCCTGCTGGACGATACAATCCTGCTATGACAAGTTTTGGAACAGGGAAATTCCAATGTAGTATTCAAAGCAAGCCCTTATTTGTTGATAGTTATTCATACGGCTCTGGTGTTTCTCCTCTCAACATAGAAAATGGAACATACCAAATCACACCACCTGCTGGGGCTAGCTCAAACCCCATGACATGTTCTGATGGAACCTGCACGTTTCAAGATGGGCCAGCACCTGGAGATCCCGATGGGAACTACTCTGTTGTGGCTACAGTAGGAAACGAGTGCTTTCCGGTCGGAACATCTGCATCCTATGGATGGTGCCTTGACACCAAAACAAGTTTTTCTGCGGTATCGACATCTGGACAATATAATTCTACACTTTTGGCTCCTGGCACAGGTATTACAGGCAAGACCTCTGTAAGTGGAAAAGCATGTGGTATCGCCTTTGCTCGCCCGACACTTGCACCCGGAACTCCTGATTTTACTTTTTCGATGATTAACACCGGCAGTCCTTTAAGAGATAATTTTACCCCTGCATCCATGGGCTGGTTAGCCTCCACGAACTCCGGTTGTGTCGAGCGTACGAACACATCTCAATATTGTATACGTGCATTTGACCCCTGCGGAAGAGGTGTAAATAGCAAAGAAGCTAACAATACAGTTGCAGAGTACTCTTCGACTCTTGCTGAGACTCCAACAACAAATTCTTGTGGCGGAGGATCCTTCGGAAACTCCTGCGATTCAGGACTTTTTTGTTCCTCTGTAAACCTGTGCCGTAGTCGAAGCTTGCCATATGCGACCGCCACCTTTGGAGACAATCGCTGCAATAATGATGGAGACTGTGTCGATGCAAATGATTGTACCACTCATGGTTACCAAGGATTTTGTCAGACAACTTATAACTGTGTTTCAGGAACTTATAGCCGGGCGGCATCTCTCTGTACGGCGCCAACATCTAGTGGAAGTGGTTGTACCATAGACTATGGTTCCTGTAGCGGAACATGCCAGGGCTCTTCTTCAACATCATGTGCAAGCGATGCTGTGTGTGGCTCCAACGGGCCCTGTGTAAATAAAAAGTGTTCTTCGAACTCGAGTATTAATTGCTCTGCAGATAACGACTGTAAAATATCTGGCGATTGCCAATATGCCGGTGGTAGCCCGGGCACATGTGAAAGACCAACCAATCTAACCTGCGGCAGCACAAGAATTGACAGCTACTGTCCGGACCTTAATAGCTGCACAAGTTCAGTGCCATCTTGCCCTAGTGGGTATGTAAACGATGGCAATGGTAACTGTGTTCCTCTGCCACCTTTTGTATGCACAGGAAGCGTTCCCGCAAATGCCACCTTTTGCCCGGGGTCCAACCTTGGGCTAACTGCAGACACCCCTATAATACTTGCAGCAAACTGTCAGAACTTTAAGTGTGCTTATAAATGTAATACCGGTTATGTTCTCGAAGTTCCAGCAACTGGTAATCCATTTTGTAAACTTGCTGAGTATAACTGCACAGGTAATGCTCCCTCACATGCAACCTTGTGTATGGGATCCGATCAAGGACTCACAATAGATATGCCAAGAACTCTCGTTTCTTCATGCACAGGTGGTAAGTGCGAATATACATGCGATAGCGGATTTCCTTACGAAAATGGCGTGTGCAAAACGTCAAATCCAACATGCACAGGAAGCGTTCCTGCAAATGCAACTCTTTGCTCAGGATCAGATCAAGGACTCACAGCAGATACGCCAAGATCTGTTTATGATTTTTGTGGAGCAAATAAGTGCGCCTATACCTGCACTGGAATGTATGTTAATGACAATGGCTCTTGTGTGAGGGTCGCGCCACCCGGTCTCTGTGGAAATGAAGGTTGTTGCGATAAATATAATAACGACCCTCGTTGCTCTTGCTCCGTCATGCAAAGTGGTTGTAGGGTTACCTGCCAAGGCGGCGGCACAATGTACTATCTATGCCTATAAAAAGGTGTAAAAAGGTGAGCCGCACCTTTTATGTACACAGTGTGTTAAATTCGGACACACGATTGGATTCTGAACCCTAAAAACACTAACGAACAAACTAAAACTGGCATGGTTCATTGCAATGAGCCTTACTATATGGCCAGAAAACAAATTATTCGTATCGACGATATCCCTTACCACATTACCGCTAGAACAAATAATAAGGAGTTTTTTCCCCTTCCCATGACGACCTGTTGGCGGCTTTACTGTTATTATCTTAAAAAAACAGTTCTAAAATATTCCTTACACCTACACGGCTTCGTCTTGATGGGAAACCACTTTCACCTTATATGTTCAACTACTCAAAAAAATATAGATCAAGCCATGGGATACTTTCTAACAAACACAAGTAAAGGCATCAGCTTTGCCGTTGAAAGAACAAATCACCTCTACGGAGGACCATATAAATGGAAACTCCTAGAAACGCCAAGAGCTTATACAGCCATGTTAAAATACCTTTATAGAAATCCTATTCGCGCCAACCTTTGCCTAAATGTAGAGGATTACTCGTGGAGTTCTCTACAAAAGAAGATAGGTATTCCAATAATCCAACCACAAATCTTCGAAAATGAAGTCCCAGAGGGAAAAGAATTCTTAAAGTGGTTAAATGAGCCGACACAAAGAGATTTTGAACTAGAAATAAAGAAATCTCTAAAAAGAAACGGCTGCTGGAAATCCCCTCGAAGCAATGGCGGATACCAAAAGTAAGCTTCTTTTAACGCGGCATGTACATAAAAGGTGCGGCTCACCTTTTAGATTTCGATTTGGACGCCGACTTCGATGACTTGGCTGATGGGAATACCAAAAAAGTTCATGGGGCGCTCTGCATTTCTCGACATAAAGGCAAAAATCTTTTTAAAAATTGCTGCATAAATTGGTTTTTCTTTTGTGACAATGGTTTCACGGCCCAAAACAAAGGTTGTGTACTCCATAGGAAAATGCAATCCCTTATCCTGACAAGCTTTTAGAATTAAATAAATATTGGGCCTTTCCATAAAACCAAAATAAGCAACCACACGATAAAAGTTTTTTCCAATTTCTTCGATTTGCACACGATCTTGAGAATGCACAACCGGAATCTGCCTTGTCTGCACTGTTAAAATCATAATCTCATCATGCAAAACTTTATTGTGCTTTAAATTATGCAAAAGAGGAAAAGGAATCCCCCATGGGTCACCTGACATATAAATGGCATAACCTGATACTTTTTGTGGACACGTAATCTCTAACTTTTTTAAAAACTCATCAATAGAAACAGATCTCTTTTTTAAAACTAGAAGAAGTTTTCTGCGGCCATAGCGCCAGGTCTTCATGGTTACAAAAATAATGGCGGCCACAAGAATAGCAGCCCAACCACCACTAAAAAATTTGATGATATTGGTCGAAAAAAAGACGATGTCGATCAACAAAAAGCTTCCAAAAACAAAAAGTGCTTTTGATCTTGTCCACTTCCATTTTTCTCTTGCAACAATAAAAGCAAGAATTGTTGTGATGGTCATAGTTCCAGTAACGGCAATCCCATAGGCTGATGCAAGTGCTGTCGATGTTTTAAATTCCAAAACAAGATACAAAATTCCAAACAGGAGGGCCGCATTCATAAACGGCAAATAGATTTGGCCAATTTCGTCTTTTGAGGTGTGAACCACATGCATTCTTGGAAAAAGTCCTAAGTGCATGGCTTGTTTAGAAACAGAAAAAATTCCTGTAATCAAAGCCTGAGAAGCAATAATGGCCGCCATGGTCGCTAAAATCAAGAGTGGAATCATTGCCCAATTGGGAGCCAAAAAATAAAATGGGTTTTGAATAGCCCCATGATTTTTTAATAAAATTGCCCCCTGACCAAGATAGTTTAAGATAAGGCAAGGAAACACAATAAAAAACCAAGCTCTCTGAATAGAAGGCTTTCCCACGTGCCCCATGTCGGCATAAAGAGCCTCTGCTCCCGTAATCGCCAAAACAACAGAACCCATAACTAAAATGCCAGCAATCTTATTCACCAAAAAAAACTGAAGGGCATAGAATGGATTTAGGGCCCAAAGTACTTGCGGATTTTTAACAATCCCTCTGACACCCAATGCTCCAATTGCTAAAAACCAAAGAAATAAAATAGGACCAAAAAAAACTCCAATATTTTTTGTTCCTAATCTTTGAAAATAAAAAAGTAAAATTAAAAAAATGATTGTTATGGGAATAACATAAGTCGAAAGATCTGCTGTGATGACCTCAAGTCCTTCTACAGCAGACAAAACAGAAATAGCAGGGGTAATCATGCCATCGCCAAATAAAAGTGCAGTTCCAATAAGGCCTAGAGTAACTAAAGTTGGACGACTGAGTTTGGGGCCTGCAATAAGCGACATCAAAGAAAGGGTCCCACCCTCTCCATCGTTATCAGCCCTCATGATAATCAAAACATATTTTATCGAAATCATGATGGTGAGAGTCCACACAATACAAGACAAAACACCCATGATATTATCAGGAGTTATCGATAAACCGTAATGAGGACTAAAGCATTCTCGAAATGCGTAAAGCGGACTTGTTCCAATATCACCAAAGACAACTCCCAGGGCTACCAATGACATCAGCCATTTGGATTGCTGAGAGCCCATCTGACTACTCGCTTGCATTATGCTCCAACTACGTTTTTTGCCTCTTCAAGACTTACGGAAACCATCTTGGACACACCTTTTTCCTGCATGGTCACTCCATAAAGCTTATTGTTGATTTCCATCGTATTTTTATTGTGAGTGACAATAATAATTTGAGAGCGTTTTGCCATTTCTTTAACTAGATCGTTAAATCTATAAACATTGGCATCATCAAGAGGAGCATCCACCTCATCCAGTAAGCAAAATGGAGATGGCTTCACAAGAAAAATTGAAAAGACAAGGGCTACTGATGTTAAAGCCTTTTCTCCACCCGACATAAGCGTTATATTTTGCAGTTTTTTACCCGGAGGTTTTGCCATGATGTCGATACCCATTTCATCTTCACCTTCAATAGAAAGAAGAATAAGCTGAGCCTCTCCGCCACCAAAAAGAACCGGAAACACTTTTTGAAATCTTTCATTAACCGCATCAAATGTATCTTTAAAACGCTTATTGCAAATACGATTGATACGATCAATGACCCTACGCAAATTTTCTTTTGCCTCGATAAGATCATTTTCCTGTTGAGTTAAGAACTCATAGCGCTGTTGAATTTCGTCATATTCCTGAATTGCCGAAAGATTTACTTCGCCAATTTTTTTCAATTTATCTTTAAGATCTAAAACCTCTGCTTCAACGGCTTCAATATCGCAAGTGCGACTTGCGTATTCTGGAGCTTTGGCTACAAGATCCAACATGTAACGCTCATTCATTTGAGAAATCAAATATTGAATCTTCATTTGAGCTTGTTCCAGCTTGAGCTTCATATCATTAATTTGCGATTGCTTTTCGTTACGAACACGCTGAATTTCCAAAACTCGTTGCTGCTTTTTCATAAGCTCAGTCGATATTTCATTATAATTATTATGAATTTGTGACAACGTCGCTTCTGCCTGTGTCGCTTGCTGAATTAAATTTTCTAGAAAAACTTTTTCTTCTTCGAGTTGAACTTGGCTACCCGATAAAACTTCTGCATTTTTATCAGATTCGCTCACCATTTGAGATAGTTTTAAAGATATCTCATCATAAGATTGTTGAAACATCTGCACCTGAGAATCAAGGCTTTGTTTTTCTTGAGAAGATCGAACAAACCTCATTTTAGCTTCTGTTGCCTCAATTCGAATTTGGTCAATACCCTTTTTGGCATCGTTATATTCTGTTTCAATAAACTGCACGCGACACTCAAGATCTTGGCGTCTTGCCTGTAATTCTTGCGCTCTTTCTTTTTCTTGGTCGCGTTTTTCTTCTAAAGAAAGTTTACGATTATTAATTTCTGACAACTCTTGGTTTTGTCTCGTTAGAGAATCATTAACAGACTGGGCTTCTGTTTCTGCGCGCTCCAGATCTTTTTTAAGACCAGCAATTAAAACTTCTTTTTGCATTTGTTCATTTTTTGCAAGGTCTAATTCTCTGGTGATGGTTTCAAGAGAGTCTTCCATTTTTTCAAGGCTTGCTTGGGCTAAAGAAAGTTTTCCCGCCCATTCATCTTTACTTTGCGAAAGTTCTTTTATTTCCCTTCTTCTTTTGAGCATTCCATTTTCTGCAAACTCTTGGGCACCACCTGTTAACACACCATCAGCATTTAAAACATCACCATCAAGAGTAACAAAGGTCCACCCTGTATAGTGTGCACGCAAACGAAGAGCTGTTGTGATACTATCCACAACCGCAATGTCATTGGTCATAAACTCAACAAGAGTTTTATATTTTTCCGGCGATTGCACAACATTAGAAAGAAGCTCTCGAACTCCGGTTTCTTGAGAGGGGTTTCCCTTTCTTTGAAGTGTTGAAATCATGGCCATGTCACTTGCAAAAAAGCTAGATCGTCCACCCTTGCTTGTTTTTAAGTGTTCAACAGCCTGAAGACTATCTTGAGAGTTATGACTTAAAAGTAGTTGAAGCTTATTGCCAAGGGCAGCTTCCATAGCCACTTCATAATCTTTTGGGACTTCAATAACATCAGCAACAGGAACAACCTCGTGCACACTGCCATCGGCATGAATTTCTTTTTGTGACTTTTTCCAAAGCATGATGTTTTTAACACCATCTTCAAAACCTTCAAAATTAGCTTGTAGGTTTTCTAGTCCATAAAGGCGGCTAGCAACTTGATTCAATTCATCTTTAAATTTTTCAACTTCTTGTCTGCGGTTTTCAACTTGATCTTCAAGAGATTTTTTATTGGTTTCAAAATTTTCAACATCGCTCATAATAGAAAGCTGCATTTGTTTTTCTGACTCTAAACTTGTAAAAAGCTGATGACGTCTTTTTTCAAATTCTTGTTTTTTAGCTTCCAAGCTTTGAACAACTTCAAAAACAGATTCTCTTTTTTGATCCACTTCTTCTAAGCGAGCCTCAAGGCTAGAAAGATTCACATCCACCTGACTTAATGCTGCTTGAACCGTTACAAGCTCACGCCTAATCGTTGTGAGTTCTTCATCGGCGGTTTGAATACGCGTTTGCATCTTTTGGTAAACTTCATCTTTAGTCGTATGCTCTTGTTCAAGAAACAAGACTTCTGAAGATACCTTCTCAAGACGCCCTTTCATTTCTGAGAGCTGATTTTCAAGAGTGAGCTTTCTAACTTGGGCTTCTTCTTTTAAAGAAGATTGCACAACAGCCGTTCGTTCGGCTTTTTCAACTTCTGATTTTAATCCTTGAATTTTCGTCTCTCGTTCTCTGACCTGTTGCTTTAAAGAGCTTACTTGAGAGTTGTGATATTCCACATTTTTTTCTTTTTCGGTCATTTCTAATGACAATCTTTCAACATCCGATTGCAAAGTGTTGTATTCGGATGTGGCGGCTAAATCTTCGTCTTGGTTTCCACTTAATGCTGCTTGCAGTTCTGTGGCTTCGGCATTGAGCTTGAGATATTGTTGAGATGATAAAAGAAGCTCAAGATCTTCTAGCTGAACTTTAATTTCACGATATCTCTCTGCTCTTTTAGCTTGTCTTTGTAAAGAATCAATTTGCCTTTTGAGTTCCGCAATAATGTCTTTAAGACGAACCAAATTTTGATCTGTTGCCTGAATCTTTCTTTGCGACTCACGTTTTCTAATTTTAAATTTTGTAATTCCTGCTGCTTCTTCGATCAAAGATCTACGATCAATGGGCTTTGCTGTAATGATTTTTCCAATGGCACCTTGCTCGATAATAGAAAAACCCTTAGAACCTGCACCTGTATCCATAAAAATTTCTTGGATATCACGAAGCCTTGCCGGTTCTCGGTTGACTAAATATTCACTTTCACCAGATCTGTGCAAACGCCTTGTGACTGAAATTTCAGAATGATTCAAATAACGCACAGGAAATTGGCCGCCATCATTTTCTAAAGTCATGGAGACTTCGCAAAATCCGCCCGGAGCGTAACCTTCTGCCCCACCAAAAATAAGATCTTCCATACTTTGACCGCGGAGATGCTTTGCAGACTGTTCCCCCATTACCCAAGTAATGGCATCCACGATATTAGATTTGCCACAACCATTGGGGCCCACAACTCCTGTAACCCCTGCATCAAACACAATAACAGTACGATCTTTAAAAGATTTAAAGCCAACAAGTTCTAGTTTTTTAATTCTCAATGCTTAACCCCTGTGTTTTTCAGCGCAGCTTGAGCTGCAGCCAATCTTGCAATGGGCACACGATAAGGAGAACAACTCACATAGTTCAAACCACAAGCATGAAAGAACTCAACGCTTGCGGGATCCCCCCCGTGTTCGCCACAAATTCCAACCTTTAATTGTTGTTTTACTTTTCTTCCTAATTCAACTCCCATTTTTACAAATTTTCCTACACCGCGTTGATCAATGCTTGTAAAAGGATCTTTTTCATAAATTCCTGCATTGACATAGGCTCCTAGAAATTTGCCAGCATCATCTCTTGAAACCCCAAGAGCGGTTTGGGTTAAATCGTTGGTTCCAAAGCTGAAAAAATCGGCATATTCTGCAATTTCATCTGCTGTTATGGCAGCCCTTGGAAGCTCAATCATGGTGCCAATAAGATAATCAAATTGCATCTTTCTTTCGGCCTGAACTGCTTGAACTGTTTTTTGTACAAGCTCTCGTAAAATAGAAAGCTCTTTATAACTTCCAACAAGCGGAATCATAATTTCTGGCGTAAGCTTTTTCCCCTTTTTCATAAAATCACAAGTAGCCTCTGCAATGGCCCTTGTTTGCATTTCATAGATCTCTGGGTATGTAATGGCCAAACGACAACCCCGGTGACCAAGCATGGGATTCACCTCATGAAGAGACTCAATTCTTGTCTTAAGCTTATCAAGAGACACTTGAATTCTTTCCGAAAGATCTCGCTGATCTTTTTCTTCTTGAGGTAAGAACTCATGAAGAGGGGGATCCAAAAGACGAACAGTTACAGGAAGGCCTCCCATTTCTTCAAAAATTTCAAAAAAGTCTTTTCTTTGAATGGGCAAAAGTTCGTTTAAGGCCTCTTTTCTTTCTTCTGTGGTTTCGGCCATAATCATACGACGAACAATATCAATACGATCAGCATCAAAAAACATATGTTCGGTTCGGCAAAGACCAATACCCTGGGCCCCAAAGCGTTTTGCAACACGAGAATCCTTTGGAGTATCCGCATTGGTCCGTACCCCCAAAGACCTTTTTTGATCGGCAAGTTTCATAATGCGTTCAAACTCACTGCTTAAATCAGGCTCAACGGTTTTCACTTCGCCAGCAAAAACTTCTCCCGTACTGCCATCAAGAGTGATCACATCGCCTTTTTTATAAACTTTACCCTGAGCACGCATTTCTTGTTTTTCATAAGAAACGTCAATTTCTCCACATCCGGCAACACAACACTTGCCCATTCCTCGAGCAACCACTGCCGCATGAGATGTCATACCCCCACGAGTAGTCAAAATACCTTGAGAGGCCACCATACCGTTAATATCTTCTGGCGAAGTTTCCACACGAACAAGAATCGTTTTGATCCCTTTTTCTTTAAATAAAACAGCTTCTTCAGAATCAAAAACAATCTGACCACTAGCTGCCCCCGGAGAAGCCGGAAGCCCCTTTGCTACGACAGTCTTTTTTGCTTTGGGATCAAGTGTAGGATGCAAGAGTTGATTTAATGATTGTGGATCAATTCTTAAAAGTGCTTCATCTTCTGTGATGAGTTTTTCGTCGATCATATCACAAGCAATTTTAAGAGCAGCTTTTGCCGTTCTCTTACCATTTCTTGTTTGAAGCATCCAGAGCCTACCTTTTTCAATGGTAAACTCAATATCCTGCATATCTCGATAATGTTTTTCGAGTTTTTTTTGTGTTTCAATAAGCTGGTGAAAACACTCTGGCATCAACTCTTCTAAAGATTGGCCCTTGGCCTCTGGTTTTTTAGTAATCGGTTGTGGAGTGCGGATCCCCGCTACAACGTCTTCACCTTGAGCATTAACTAAAAATTCACCGTAAAAAGTTTTTTCCCCAGTGGATGGATCTCTTGTAAAACAAACTCCTGTTGCAGAATCTTCACCTAAATTTCCAAAAACCATGGACTGAACGTTAACCGCCGTACCCCAATCTTCTGGAATCTCATGCAAAGTTCGATAAGTTTTAGCTCTATGGGTATTCCAGCTTCTAAAAACTGCCGAAATCGCCCCCCAAAGTTGCTCAAAAGGATCTTCTGGAAACTTATGGCCTGTTTCTTCTAAAATTACCTTTTTATATTCTTTCACAAGGCCTTTTAAGTCCTCTGTCGTCATTTCGGTGTCAATTTTATATCCCTTAGAATCCTTAAGATCTTCGAGTAAAACTTCTAAAGACGAGTGATTCATCCCCATAACAACGTTGGCATACATTTGAATAAATCTGCGATAAGAGTCCCATGCAAATCGTGGATTATGCGAGT
>JBDHWX010000010.1:0-20256 GCA_039810365.1 Bdellovibrionales bacterium
CCGATGATATTATCACCAAGCTTAAGATCAAATTTTTCTCCCGCATTGGGACCTTTTAAAATTCTAATCGACCACATTTAATTGATCTCCAATTTGAGTATTCGACTTTTGTAGAGCACCAGCCTTCATTTCTACAACAGAGCTTGCACCAAAAACGGGAAAGATAATTTGGTGAGGTTCGACATTAAGAAATAGTTTTTTAATTCTAAATTTTTTATCTAAAAAAATAACATCAAGAGGAAATTGCATAAAAAAAGTATGAATACTGTTGCATCTTCGAATCATAAGTGCACTGTCATTTGAAAGATCTTTTCTTCCCAAAAGTCCTTTAAGTCTTTTAAAAAATGAGTTTGCAGTTTCAAGGTTCTCTATCAAAATAATTTTTTGTGTTTCGTTAATAAGCTTTGCCATCATTACTTTCCTCCTTGAGAAAGGAATTGAATAATAACGGGACCAAAAACCATAATAAAAACTGCGGGTAAAATAAAAAGCATGAGTGGAATCAAAATGGTTTGCGAGGCTTTGGCACCAGCTTTTTCAGCTCGTGTGAATCTTTCTAGTCTCATTTGTACAGATTGTTGTTTTAAAACATTTCCTATGCTTGCACCTGTTGAATCGGCATCAACAAGAACGACAACAAAGCTTGTGACTTCTGGAATGTCTAAACGTTCTCCCATTTTTTTAAGTGCTTCTGCTCGTGTGGAGCCAAGCTTAAGGTCACGGAGCACTTGTGCAAACTCATCGGCAAGAACACTATTTTCTGCTTTTTCAACGATACGTTGAATAGAGCCAATAAAATCAAGACCTGCCTCTGTTGAAAGAGCGAGGAGATCAATAAAAAAGGGTAAATCTACAATCACAGATTGATAGCGTTTTTTTCTTTCTGTGTTGACGTGCAGATGCGGAAAGTATGCACCAAAAAGTCCCATGGCTATCAAAACAACTGGGGGATAGCCTAACTCGAGAGTAAAATTTAAGAACAAAAGAAAAATTGGGAAAACAAGGCCCCATAAGATTTGGAGTCCGATAAACTCGTTGACATTAATTTCTCGCTGTAGACCAGCAACATTTATTTTGTGTTGGACATTCAGACGATAGTTTTTATTTTTAATTTTTGTAACAAGAGAAAGGCAAAACTTGTGGACAAAGGGGCGAGAGAGTTCTATAAATTTAGAACGAGATTTTGAAGGTTCGTCATCAGAGGCCCACATCATCGCTTGCGCATCAGGATGACTTGACAAAATCATGTTGGTCAGAAAGTAAACGGCAAGACCAACCATAAATAAACCTGAAATTAGAATGAGCTCTGTCATAAAACTCTAAAACCTTTTAAAAAAATTTATGAAAACTTTTTTACTTGCATCTCAATCCCCGCGAAGAAAAGAACTACTTGAAAGAGCGGGTTTTAAGATCCACACGTTTTCAGTTAAGGTATCGGAATTTCTAGATAAAAACCTAATACTTGACGATGCAATTCAGGCCATTGCTAGACAAAAGGCTATGGCGGCAGTTGAGCAAATTAAGCATTTGAAATCACAAGATATTTTGATTTTGGCAAGTGATACGCTCGTGGTGCTGGAAAAAGAAATTTTGGGAAAACCGCAAGACGAAGGTCAAGCTTTTCAATTTTTAAGACGTTTGTCTGGACAAACACACGAAGTCAAAACTGCAATTTGTTTTTTTGATCTCAAGACACAAAAATTGATTTCTGAGGTGGAGTCTTCGTTTGTGACATTTCGAAATTTATCAGACAATGAGATTCGCGAATATATCAAAACAGGTGAGCCTATGGACAAGGCGGGTGCTTACGGTATTCAGGGGCTGGGGGGAAATTTTATTCAGAGTTTGCAAGGAAATCTGGATAACGTCATGGGATTGCCGGTTGAAAGAGTGAAGAGAATTTTAAGAGAAAATCATTGGTGGAACGAAATTGAAAAGCAATCTTCTTGAAATAAAAAAATCTATAGAGATTTCTGCAAAAGAGTGTCGCCGTAATCCACAAGAAATCCATCTTGTTGCGGTATCAAAAAAGCAGTCACTAGAAAAAATACAAGACTGCTATAACTTGGGCCAAAGGATTTTTGCAGAAAATTATATTCAGGAGTTTTTAGAAAAAAAATCAAGAGCGTCTGCAGATATTCAATGGCATCTTATTGGAGATCTACAAAAAAATAAGATCAACAAAGTTATTGGACAATTTCAATATATTCATTCTATACAAGATTTTGCGACGGCTCAAATCCTAGGAAGAAAAAGCGAAGAAAGGGGTTTTGTTCAAAAAATTTTATTACAGGTTAATCTGGCAAATGAGATGTCTAAGGGGGGTACTGCAGAAGAAGGGATTGGAGAGTTGGCAAGAAGTATAGCGACACTATCAGGCATACAACTATGTGGTCTTATGAGTATGCCGCCACTGGCAAAAAAAGCAGAGGACTCCAGAAAATATTTTCGAAGACTCAAAGAGTTACAAAAAGAGCTTCAAAAAGTCATACCAACAATGAGAGAATTATCCATGGGAACAACGCAGGATTACGTTGTTGCCATTCAGGAGGGGGCAACTTTTGTGCGTATTGGAGAGGCCCTTTTTGGCAGTCGCGAGCACTAACATCAGAGGTAAAATTTGGACAATTTAAAAAATAAAAAAATAGGTTTTATTGGTACGGGAAATTTAGCGCAGGCCATTATATCTGGAATCCTTGATGCGCAGGTTTTTTCTAAAGAAGATATTTTGGCAAGCAACCGGACAGATAAAAAACTTCAACGTGTTGGAGAAAAATTTGGCATACAAACACGTTCGACAAATGAAGCCATAGTGGATGAATGTAAAATTGTTGTTTTGGCAATGAAACCTCAAGATCTTTTGGAAGCTCTTGAGCCTCTGCGCTCAGCTTTTACAAAAGAACATCTTATTATCAGTTTGGCAGCCGGATTAAGTCTTGAAACATTATCAAAAGCGATTCTTGATTATAACAATATTGCAAAAGTTATGTGTAACGTTGCCGTTCGTCACAAAAAAGGCATGATGGGTTATTCTTTGATTAAAGAGGGTCCTCAGGCGTCTGATATGATTCATGATATCTTTTCTCCATTGGGAAAAATTATAGAGGTGCCAGATTCAGAAGCTATGAGTGCGCTCACGGTAGCCAGTGCTGCGGGTATAGGGTTGGTTTTAGAACTCATGCAATATTGGCAAGATTGGATTGAGGGATATGGATATTCAAAGGATGTTGCAAGTATGATGACAGCACAAACATTTTTGGGAGCTGCTCATTTGGCCCTTGAAAACCCCAATCTTAATTTCTTTGAACTTATTAACCAAGTGGCAAGTAAAAAAGGGGTAACGGAGTCTGCCCTTGTTTCTATGCGTGAAACAGATGTTGACCGAGTCTTGCGAATTTCTTTTGAAAAAGCTTATATGCGTGATCGTGAGCTAGGAAAATAGCCGTCTCAACTTTTGTCTAGAGGACAAAGGTCTGATTCTGAATCTTGTCACTTATCAAAGGTCTGCTGTTTGGATTATTCTAAGAGAGAGAGAGAGCGATCAAAAATCCAAGGAGGGATTTGTGAAAATAGTGCCAATCGATATTACCAATAAATCATTTAAACGAAAAGTCATGGGCTATGACCCAGATGAGGTAGCTAATTTTTTAGTAGAAGTGGCACAAGAGCTTGAATCCGTTATTCATGAAAGAAATAAAGTAAAAGAGGCTCTTCGCGAAAAAGAACTCCAGATTTTGGAATACAAGGACCGTGATCGTATTTTAAAAGACACGATTACAACAGCACAAAGAATGAGTGAGAAGATGAAGTCAGAATCAGATCGTGAGGCTCAAATTATTTTGCAAGATGCACATCATAAAGCAGAAATGATTGTAAGAGATGCGCGTGACTCACTAAAAAACGTTTATCGTGATATCAACGATTTAAAAAGAATTAAGCTGCAGTTTGAAGCCAACTTTAAAGCTATGATCCAAACGCATTTAGATTTAATTGGAAAACAAGATCAATATTTACCAAATGTTCCCGAGGCGAGACAACCACTTGCAGGAACCACTTTGTCGAGTGCGGCTCCAGTAGAAAGCTTAAGAAAATTAGATATTAAGTAATTTCTAAAAAGATTTTAAAAGACTAATGTAATAAACTTGGGATCTGTAAGAAACCTCTTGGTTATCAAGAGTTTCTACCTTCTTTGTTTTATTCCAAGTTTGTCTGAGGGCAGCCTTAAAGCCAAAGGTGTTGGAAAAAGCAATTTCAAGACCTGCTTCGGCGTATTTTCCAAGATCAAAAATAGAATCCCTTGATGGGTAATTAGTGTTGGGGCCCGTAATGGTAGAGCTGTTGGCATTTTTATACTGTGTTTGATAAAAACCAAAAAGTCCTCCACCCTCAACGTAAGGAGAAAACCAGCTGTCACCAAATACTTTAAATTTTAGTCCAAGACCTGCTTGAAAAATATTAAGATCAAAGTTAACAAGTGCTCCCGAGAGATAGGTTCCATCTGCATTTTTATATTTGTACATAGCCTGACCATCAGTTTTTAAATAATTTAAACTAATGGTTAGAAATAAGTTTAAAAAATCAAAGCCCTTTTCTCCGCCAATACTCATGTAGGCGCCCTGATTAAGATCTAATTTTTGGGGGTTATCTCCTGTTATGTCAAAGTAAACAAATCCAAATCCGGCCGAGCCTTTTATTCCTGTGGGTTGGATTCGAAATTGTTGTGCAAAAGACGAGGTTGCAAAAAAAAGAGTGATAAAGAAAACGAATTTTTTCATAGGCCGATCCTTGGTTAATTCACATAATCTATCGGTAAAAATATTTTGGGATTAACACAGAATTGTAAAAACTCTAAGAAGGTCTAAAATTGGACTCGCACTCGTTTTGGTTTTTTAGACTTTCGTTTTGTTTTTGGCTTTGGCTTGGCTTTGCCAAATTTCTTTTTTGAAATTTCTAGACCATAGGGTGTTTTAATTTTCTGTGGCAGCTTCTGCGGTAATTTCGGAGGTAACGTCTGGGGCGACTTTTGCGGTAACTTCTGGGGCAAAGCTTGGGGCTTTTGTTTCTTTATCTGCGGTGGCTTTTGAGGTGGCGGTGCACTTAAGGTTTGTTCTTGGTCATATTCTTGTTCGTAACGATCGTTAAGGTCTTCGTAATCTGGATAAACAGGAATTATTTCTTTTTTAAATTTTACGGGTTCAAAAAAATATTCAAAACCAAGTGTAAAAGTAAATTGCTGAGAGATATTTTTTCCGGCAATGGCTTGGGCAAAACTTCCATAAAGATCTATGGCCTGACTTGCAGGGAGTTTTCCTTGTACAAAAAAATTGAGCAGTGAGGGGTTGATTGATCCTTCGGCAAAGCTGCCGGCATTGACCATTTTTAGATAATTGATTCTTTGCGATGGATTGTCTTTATATTGATCATCTGAAACACTTTGGTATCCATTGAAACCAGAAGAAAGTGAAAATGATTTGGCAAAATAGGTTCCATCAATTTGATATTTTAAAAGATTTGAAAATCCTTGCGTTCGATATTGATATCCTAAAAAACCATGAAGCATGAGTGAAGAAAAATCTTTCATCAAATGAATTCCAGAATCCAATTTATGGGCGCCATCGCTTGTTTGAACATCATCTGATCCGGGTGCCCATTTTTCTATGGAGCCATAGGCGCGAACATCTAAGATCGCCTGAAAAGATTTAAAGCCAAGATTATAATTCATCCCAATGCCAACACCATTAAATGAAGTTTTGGTGCGCGAAGCAAGAGGATCATCAGATTTTGCATAGACGATGGGAGCTTCTGCGTAGAGAGAGGTTTTGTTCGACCAATCGTATCGCCCGTAGATAAGAGTCTTGATTAAAGTGAGAGAGCTTGAGCCAACAAGGGGAGAACTTGCCCCACTGCTATCATAATTGTTTTGCGTTGACAGATATGTTGATTCAAGGCCAGAGCTTAAATACCCACGCTTAAAGTGATTGGGAATCATTTGGTTTTGCATTGTTGCAGCTGAGGCGTGTGGAGCAAAGAACTGAGCCATACTCAGAAGTATCAAAAAGAAAACCATGGACCTATTTAATCATTAGACATTTTGGGGTTCAATGTATAACTTCATACTCTATGAAGCGCTCGCCTCTTGTTGTAGTATTTTTAATTGTATTTATAGATCTTATTGGTTTTGGAATTATTATTCCTCTTGCTCCTTATCTCGCCACTCATGTTGGGGCAACGCCATTTGAAGTTGGTTTTTTAATGTCGATTTATTCTTTGATGCAATTTATTTTTGCGCCATTTTGGGGAAAGTTAAGTGATCGAGTTGGGCGTAGACCGATTCTTTTAATGAGCCTTCTGGGGTCTTCCATTGCACATCTCATCTTTGCATTTTCAAGTCAGCTGTGGATGCTTTTTTTATCCCGTGCATTTGCTGGTTTTTTTGGAGCCAATATTTCGACGGCCATGGCTTACATTGCAGATGTTACAGAAGAAAAAGATCGCTCTAAGGGAATGGGACTTATTGGTGCAGCGTTTGGTCTTGGTTTTATCACGGGTCCAGCATTGGGTGGAATTTTAAGCCACTACGGAATGAAGATTGGAGAAACTCCACCATTTGGAATGGGTTTTTCTGCTCTGGGGGCTTCGGCAATATGCTTTCTCAACTTTTTAGTTGCCATAAAAGTTTTAAAAGAGAGTCTTGCAAAAGGAACTCCGATTAAAGAAAAAGAAAGCAGGCTTCTTACAATTAAAAGATATATTGCCAGGCCAACGCTGGGTTTTCTTATTGTACTCACCTTTGTGAGTACGTTTGCATTTGCTCATATGGAGTCGACACTTGCATTGTTTGTAAAAGATCTTTGGGATTGGGATATTATTCACGCAAGCTTTGCCTTTGCTTATGTTGGTTTAATATCAGTCTTTACGCAGGGTTTTTTGATTAGAAAACTTATGCCGCGATATGGAGAGCCCAGGCTTTTGTTTTTTGGTCTTTTCCTTGCAGCCATTGGCCTTGCGGGGATTGGCTTTTCACATAACGTCATTCAACTTATTTTTTCTGTTACGATTATGGGGCTTGGGATGGGGTTATTTAATCCATCCAACTTAGGCAGTATAAGTCTGCTTGCCGGTATTCGAGAGCAGGGGGCTGTGATGGGAGTTTCCCAAAGTTTTTCTGCATTGGGAAGAATTTTAGGCCCTGCCAGTGGCGGTTTTATTTATGAAGAGGCGGGCGTGAGGTTTCCTTTTTGGATTGGTGCAGGTGTTATGTTTGTGGGTTTTTTGGTTTTGCTTCGTGTATATAAAAAACTTCCTAACTCCAAATTGGCACACGATCCAGAAAAAGAAAAAAATAAAAACTATATGACGATAGGTCACTATCAGTTTAACAATATTATTCAGAATCCCGTTTTCTATGTGTTATTAGATTTTCGAAAAGAAAATAAAAATCCGGTTCTTTTAAAATATAGAAAAGAGGTCACTCTTGAAAATTACAGAGAGGCTCTAGGAGAACAACCCAAAGATTTTGCAATTGTAGTTGTATGTGAAGACGGAAAAATATCTCAACAGGCAGCACAAGAACTTTCAGATAATGGTTACATTAATGTGGTACTTTTGGGAGGCGGAACGCAGTCTCTTAAAAACTCTTAAGTAGGTTTTCTGCAGCTAGTTTTTGATCGGGTCTTACGTAAAGTCTTTCAATCACACGTGCTCTTTCGTATTTTTCAAAGATGTCGGTGCTTTCTTCAAGAGCATAGGGTTTTTGAAAGCCTTGGGGATCCACAACAAAAATCATTCGGTCAGTACTTTCAGAACTTAAAGTTTGGTGATACTTAGAAAGTCTTGCCTGAGAGCTTGCGCGAATGACTTCGATATTTTCGCTTTCTAAGAGTTCCTGCATTTTTTTTGTTGTGTCTGTCTTTGTTGTTTCGTGCAGCTCAAAGATGCGCACAAAAGGTTTTTTTTCGGTGATCCTTTTAGCCCAAGGGTTTTGCGATTTGGCAATATGTTGATAAAAGTGATGATCCGTATATTGAAGATATTCGTTGATATCGGCAGGAATTCGATAATCACAATCTTTTGATTTTAAGTATCGATGTAGCATTTCATCATACATTATGGATTTGTGATGAAAATAAATCATAAGATACATGTGATGACGAGAAATTAAAAAATCATCAAAGGCATAGATTGCTCTTCTTGAAATGGCAAGGTTGAGTTGGTTTTTATATTGATAATAAGTGAGGTTGGATAAAAGCCAATCGGTATCAATATGTCCGTAGCTTGTTCCACAAAAAAGAGAATCGCGGTTGAGGTAATCCATGCGATCAACATCAAGCTCACTAGAAACAATTTGGCTTAAGATCGGGCGAAAATCCAGACCACTCTCTATAAAAAAATCATCTTGGATTTCGATTTTGGGATCAACAAGGCTTGCAACGTGTATGGGAGTAAAGTCTGGAAAATTTTTTTCAATAATCGTAGCCAGAGGAGAATCGGTGATAAACTTGATTGTATAATCTTCGTGATTAGATTTTGTGCGCTTTGGGTTAGCGTAAATTATGAGGTTTAAATCTTTTAGTGGTGGCATGACTTCTTCTGAGGAATGAGAAAGTGGACCGTGACCGATATCGTGAAGAAGGGCCGCTAGCCTTAGGACTTGCTTAAAGTTTTTTTTGTTTTTTTTATTAGCAAAGGGAAAGCTTTTAAAAATATGTTCAAAGGCAATTCCAGAAAGATGCAAAACGCCAAGAGAGTGAAGATAACGTGAGTGTGTGGCTCCGGGAAACGTCAACTCGCTAAAGCCCAACTGTTTGATATTTCTCAATCTTTGAAAGGCCTCAGAGTCAATAACTTTGGATTCGCCAAGGTTAATTTCAATGGCTCCATGAATGGGATCTCGTATGTCCATAAAAAGGGTATATATCAGCGGACTCGACCCGATCAACAAAACGCTGGAAAACAAGGCCTTGGCTACAAACAACGCACAACAGCAAGCGTTTCTTGGTAAGCGTTATGGGGTGCCAAGAATAGCCAAATTTGATTTTATAAATTTCATCAAAGGGGATTTATGAAGCAATACCATGATATTTTAAAAAGGATTTTAACAGAGGGTGAAGTCAAGAGTGATCGGACGGGAACGGGTACGATTAGTGTTTTTGGGCACCAGACTCGCTACGATTTAAAAAATTCTTTTCCTCTTTTGACAACAAAAAAGGTTCACTTAAAGTCTATTATCTATGAGCTTCTTTGGTTTTTAAGAGGTGATACCAATATTCAATTTTTAAAAGAACATAAGGTTAGTATTTGGGATGAGTGGGCAGATGAAAATGGTGATCTTGGCCCTGTTTATGGAGCTCAGTGGAGATCTTGGAAGACAGCCGATGGCAAAACGGTTGATCAAATCAGCCAAGTGATTGAACAGATCAAAAAAAATCCACAATCCAGAAGGCTTATTGTGAATGCGTGGAATGTTGGTGAAATTGATAAGATGGCGTTGCCACCTTGTCATACTATGTTTCAATTTTATGTCTCTCAAGATGGGCATTTGTCGTGTCAGCTTTATCAAAGAAGTGCAGATGTTTTTTTGGGAGTTCCTTTTAATATTGCAAGTTACTCTATTTTGACGATGATGATAGCTCAAGTATGTGGATTAAAGCCGGGAGAGTTTATTCATACCTTGGGTGATGCGCATCTTTATGCCAACCATTTGGAACAGGCTAAGGAGCAGTTGAAGAGAGAGTTTAAGCCTCTTCCTCAGATGAAGATTAATCCAAAGGTGCAAGATATTTTTGATTTTCAGTATGAAGATTTTGAGTTGATAAATTATGATCCTCATCCTGCGATAAAGGCACCGGTAGCGGTATGATTGTTTCTCAAATTGTTGCCATGTCAGAAAATCGCGTGATTGGTATAAAGAATGGAATGCCATGGGATATCCCAGAGGATATGAAGTTTTTTAAAGAAACGACGATGGGCCATATCGTTATTCATGGTCGTAAGACCTATGAGGCCTTGGGTTATCGGCCTTTGCCAAAAAGATTAAATGTGATTGTGACAAGACATCCCGAAAATATTCCACCACATAAAGATATTGTCATTGTGACGAGTATAGAAGAGGCGTTGGAGTATGCTCGATCTCAAATAAAGGAGTGGGGAGAAGAGGTTTTTGTTTCTGGCGGTGGAGAGATTTACAAACTCGCCATGCCTTATACGGATCGTATTTATCTGACTTTGGTCCATAAGAAGATTGAAGGGGATGCGTTTTTTCCAGAGTTTGATACTCAAATTTTTAAAGAGGTTTCTAAAAGAGAAGGCACCGGCGCCACCCCCCACACTTACTACCTCTACGAAAAATCTTAGGTACCTGCTTGTTTTTTGACCCCCGCCGCGTCAATTCTGATACAAAGGTGCGTCTTTTGTCGGGTTTGACGCGGTGGGGGTCAAAAAACAAGCAGGTACCAGGAAGACGAAAGTCTAAATTCTCATCTTGAGACAACAAAGTCCTCAAGACTCATTTTGATACACCGAAGAGAGGGATAGAGCATCAGAGTTTTTTTGATCGCTCCATAAGAACAACCCAAGCATCAATGGAAGATGCTTCATTCTCAAGGAGGAGAGTATGGGATTAAGAATTAACACGAACGTTGCGTCCATCAACGCTCAAAGAAATTTGCGCGGGACGCGCATGGGACTCGAAAAGTCGCTAGAAAGACTTTCTTCGGGTTACAGAATTAACAAAGCTGGTGACGATGCCGCAGGACTTGCGATTTCAGAAGCTTTAAGAGCGCAGATCCGTGGTTACAAACAAGCCGAGCGAAATACACAAGATGGTATCTCCATGATTCAGGTGGCAGAGGGTGGATTAAACGAAGTTTCATCTATCTTGATCCGCTTGCGTGAGTTGGGAGTACAAGCCGCATCTGATACCGTAGGCCCTGTTGAGAGACAATTCCTCAACGTGGAATACGAACAAATGATTCAAGAGATTGATCGTATTGCAGATGCAACAGAGTTTAACGGAACACCACTGTTAAATGGAACAGGTGCAATTTTTGATTTTCAAATTGGAATCAGAAATGACCCAACAATAGATAGAATTACTTTTGATGCATCAAAAGCTGATGCGAATACGGCCTCTTTAGGAATTAATCTAACGTCAGTTGCTGATAAGGCATCGGCACAAAACTCTTTAGCAGCAGTGGATAAAGCGATCACGCTTGTTTCTGCTATGAGAGCTGATTTTGGTGCGATTCAAAATAGGCTGCAATCAACAATTAATAACCTTGCAATTTCAGTAGAGAACTCTTCTGCAGCGAACTCACGAATTCGTGATACAGATGTGGCTGAGGAGTCTTCAGAACTTGTAAGGAATAATGTTCTCTTGCAAGCGGGTACTTCGGTACTAGCGCAAGCGAACCAGACAACACAGTCAGCGTTGTCATTGCTTCAGAAGACCTTTGGTTGATTCATCAAATGGGTGAGAACGCTTAAGAGTGTTCTTCACTTGAAATGATGATGTGCTAAAAGGCACTGGTCCCTGATCTCTGGCTGACTTGAAGTTACTATAGAGCTGACTCACAGGGATGTGAGACTCTAGAGAAGTAACAGAAAACTACCCCATTGTTTCCTGCTTTGCCTGGGAGGCTTCCTCCCGGGCACCTTTATAGGTACCTGCTTGTTTTTTGACCCCCACCGCGTCAAACACCTTTCGGTTTTCGAATAATTAAAGCTCACTAATATCGAAGATACTCTAATGGATTTTGAAGCTTACTATGCTTTCTTCGCTCTAATTTAAAAATCTTTTTGTGAAATGCCTTTTTGATGGTCTCGTAACTTTCTGGATCTGGCGCAGTGTTGAGCCAGCGAAGTGTCTCATCAACGTCATCAAAAAGAATAGGGTCTTCCGCAATAGGGATATAACAAGGATTTAGACCAAGTTTCCTGTTGAGTGTAGAAAATTGGTATTGGGTAACGGAGTCGGTAATTCCGGCTTCTACGGGATTTCGATATACATATTTGTAGGCATGCATAAAATAATGATTTTTAGTTATGATTGATCTGTGAAAGCGCCCGCCATAGATCTGGTTGATTCGCTGAGATTGGCGTCCTATTTGTTTGCTTGTTTCGCGCATAAAGTAGTTCATGCCCTCGCTGAGGTTTCCAAGCGGAGTTCGAACTAACAAATGAAAGTGATTACTCATCAATACAAACGATAAGATTTCAAATTTGTAAGCAAAATATAAAAAAGAAAGATAATCTTCCATGATTGTCCAAACATCTTCAAGTGGGATTGGGAATCGCTCTTTATTAATGCACCTTGCGGTGACGTGATAGGGAAACTCAGTAGATGTTGGAATAACCGTTCTTGGCATAGTTTAATTTTGTAATGCAAGCGTGCCAGGCGTGAACCAACCGCATAACCACAGACTTTTTTTGGCAATCGGACCTATAGTCCGGAATTGAAGCAAAGGTGCCGGCCCCCCTTCTTGAGGTACCTGCTTGTTTTTTGACCCCCGCCGCGTCAAACCAAACGAAAAACATACTTTTATATCAGAGTTGACGCGGTGGGGGTCAAAAAACAAGCAGGTACCTCAAAACTGGACTTTAATTTTCAAAGTGAGACGCCGAAGTGAATCATAACGAGATAGGTTCATCATAAAGATGATCTACCACCCCTCGCGCAAGATGCACGAGTAGACCAAATGGACGGTCATTGATTTGTAATCTTACAAATCATAATCAATCAAGGAGGATTGACGACAAGGAGGACTTATGGGTTTACGTGTATCTACAAACGTTGCTTCTCTCAATGCACAAAGAAATTTGAGAGGAACACAACTCGATCTAGCAAGATCACTTGCTCGTCTTAGTTCCGGCTACAGAATCAATCAAGCAGCTGACGATGCTGCAGGTCTTGCCATCAGCGAAAACTTAAAAGCACAAATAAAAGGTATCGGAAAAGCATCTCAAAATGCTCTCGACGGTATTTCTCTTGTGCAAGTTGCAGAAGGTGGCCTTAACGAGGTCTCCAATATGCTCGTTCGCCTAAGAGAACTTGCCATCCAAGCATCTTCAGACACCGTCGGTGACACGGAAAGAAAGTTTGTCGATGTTGAGTACCAACAACTCAAAAACGAGATTCAGCGAATCTCCGAGGTCACATCTTTTAACGGAACAGACCTTCTTAACGGAACCGGCGGCCTCATGGATATCCAAGTCGGTATTCATAATGATCCGTTTAAAGACCGCATCTCATTTAATGCCGGTGCAGCCGATTCTTCGCTTGAGGCTCTTGGTATTAGTGCCGAAACTGTGGCCCACAAAGAGCAAGCTCAGCTGAGTATTGCAGCTGTCGACGATGCCATCGTTAAGGTCAACGCCATCAGAGCAAATTTTGGTGCTCTTCAAAATAGGCTTCAATCAACAATTTCAAATCTAGCAATTTTTGATGAAAACTTAAGTGCTGCTAACTCACGAATCCGTGATACCGACGTTGCAAGAGAATCATCTGAGTTAACTAAAAACAATATTCTGCTTCAGGCTGGAACGGCTGTTCTTCAACAGGCTAACCAAATCCAGCAAGTTGCACTAAAACTTTTAACGTAAGGGGGAATTATGACAATTTTATTGGTTGAATGGTCCGGAGCTCTAGTTTCTGCAGCCATAGTCGCCGCAGCCCTAAGGTACCTGCTTGTTTTTTGACCCCCGCCGCGTCAAATTTCTACAGGTGTCAGCTTACCTATTTATCCCAAGCCCTTGAGATGCAATGGAGCATCCGTGCATCTCAAGGAATCGGCTTTTCAGGCGGCTCGCAACATTATAATTTCGGTTGGTAAATTTATAAGACTTAAATTTCTAGTATTTTTTTCCGGCGTTAGTGAAAGTATTAAAAGAGAAATTTCATAAAAATTGACGCGGCGGGGGTCAAAAAACAAGCAGGTACCTAGGGTTTAAAAAATAAAACGGCTGCAATAATCAGGCTTGAAATCACAAGCCCCAAAAATACCATCACACCAAATCTATGAATCGCTTTTTCCAAATCTTTAAATTCAGAAATGGTGACTTGCTGAGGTTTTAAATTTCTTTTTCTAAAATTATTTTGTAACTGCTTCGGTAAATCCTTCAGCAAAGTGGCTGAATCTTTTAAGACCACGGCCAAATCCTTTACAACTCTTTGTGGATCATATTTGGCTTTGATAATTTCTGAGGCGATTTCTAGTGTTTGTGAAAGAACATCAAAATCTTCTACGATCTCTCTCCCCATTCCCTCAACCGTCACGATAGATTTAAAAAATAACATAAGCTCTGCTGGCAATTGAATTTGATACCGGGCTGCAAGCGAAGCCGAATCCATTAAAAGTTTTCCGGTATTAATATTTTTAAAAGTTAGTCCAAAATAGGGAGCAATCAAATCTCTTAAATCGCGAGCAAATTTTTCGGTATTTACCGGATCATAATTTTGAGAAAGCTCTGCAAACTCTTCTGCAAGAGCTTCGTAATCCTCTTGAGCAAGTGCTACAAACATATTGGCAATACTATCTCTTGTTTTAAGTGAAAGTCTTCCCACCACTCCAAAGTCCACAATGCCAAGTTGATTATTAGGCATAATAAAAATATTTCCTGCATGAAGATCACCATGAAAAAACTTATCCTGAAAAACCATTTTAAAAAATGTCTTCATTCCCTTTTTGGCAATCTGTGCAGGATCAACACCATCCTGCTTAAGAGCCTGGGGCTGAGAGAGCCTAATCCCCTTAATCATTTCCATCACTAAAATTTCTTCACTGCAATAATCAAGATAGACCTGAGGAATTTTAATAGAAGGATCATTGGCAAAATTTCTTCTAAATCTCAAAATATTATTAGCTTCGATTAAAAAATTAGTTTCAAGCTCCATGGTTTTAAAAAATTCGTCCACAATAATTTTCGGATTATAAACGCGAAGCTCGGGAATAGAAGTTTCAATAAGATTTGCTAAAAAATAAAGAATGTTAAGATCTTCTTTAATCTTTTTTAAAATCTTTGGACGTCTAATTTTTAAAACAACATCTGTTCCATCTCTTAATCTTGCGGCATGCACTTGCGCAATACTGGCAGCAGCTAAAGGTTTTTCATCAATACTTAAAAAAATATCAGATGCTTTAGGAAAATGATTTTGGATGATTTTTTCAATTTCTTCAAATTTTTCTGCATGAACGTTATCGTGAAGTTGCTTAAATTCATGGGCAAAAGAAGAGGGGATAAGGTCGGGCCTTGTCGCCAAAAGTTGACCCAATTTAATAAAGGTTGGGCCAAGCTCCTCAAAGCTCATACGCAAGCGTTCTTGGACAGAATATTTTTCGACATGCTCTTCGGTAGAGAATTTCTCTAAGATAAACTTACCGAGTTTTGCCCTTTCGAGAATATTTTGAAAACCGTGCTTTGCCAGAACGGCCACGATTGTTCTCATTCTTCCCGCGCTTTTTAGCATGCTCACTTGACACTCCTTCATCGAGCATTTTTAAAATCTTCATGCGTCGTTCGTCTGCAGATTCTAAAAGTTTATCTTGGAATCGCCTTTTTTCAAAGCGTTTTTTTTCAGAGGCTTTATCGTAGTTGTTAAAATCATTTTTATCTTTTTTTTCAAAGTGTTTTTTTGCTCTAGATTTGTCGTGCCTTTTAAAATTCTCGTGTCTTTTTGTATCAGTGTACGTATCGGCAAACTTATCTGCACGTCTGTCTGTTTGTTTTTTAAGGTTCTCATGTCTTTTTACATCAAAAAGCGCTGGCACAATATCTGGCAAAATAAAATTGATTTGTCCTGCATCTGAGTTACAGGCTGCAACCTGAATTTTTACAGTATCGCCAATAGAATAAACTTTCCCACTGCGTTTACCCTTTAGCATCAACTGTTCTTCTAAAAACATAAAATGGTCATCGCCAAGATCTTCAATTTTAACAAGGCCATCAACATCAAATTGTCTTAATAAAACAAAAATTCCAAATTTTGCAACAGAACTCACAATACCTTCAAACTCTTGGCCTAAATGTTTTTGCATAAAGCGTGCTTTTTTTATGGCCTGCAATTGCCTTTCAGCTTTGACGGATCTTTGTTCTGTAGCACTTAAAAAAGTGCCAGCACTTTCAAGAGTGCTATCAGCAGAAATCTCATAGCCAGGAACCCCAATTATATTTTTTAAAACCCGATGCACGATAAGATCTGGGTATCTGCGAATGGGCGATGTAAAGTGGCAATAATCGTGAAAGCCTAATCCAAAGTGTCCAACATTTTCTGGCGAATACTTTGCTTGATTCATGGATCTTAATGTTAAAATATTTAAAATAGTTTCTTGAGGCTTTCCTGAAAACTCCTGAAGAGCTCGTGAAATATCTTTTTGTGCATGCATAAGAGAAATTTTTCTGTGACTTCCGAAAGTAGCTAAAAATTGATTCAAAAGAGCAATGCTATCTTCTTTTGGTGGTTCGTGAATGCGATAAAGAACAGGAGCGCCCTTTTGCCCAATAAATCTAGCCACGGCAACGTTTGCAGAAAGCATCAGCTCTTCAATTAAGCGATGGGCAAAAATTCTTTCAGATCTAATAATATCAATGGGCTCGCCAAGTTCGTTGACGATAATTTCTGTTTCGGGGATTTCAAGATCTAAAGAACCATTTTGAAATCTCTTAGCCATTAAAAGCTTTGCAAGATCTGCTGCTTTTAAAATAACGTCTTGAACATGCTTGAATTGTTCGGGGCAATTGTCATCAATAACTTCTTGAGCTTCGCCGTAGGTCACACGCGCCTGACTTTTCATAACGGCTTCATAAAAATCAGACTTAATTTGATTGCCCTGATAATCAATTAAAAGATCGGCCACAACACAAAGTCTTAATACGTTTGGCTTTAAAGAACAAAGTTCGTTAGATAAAACCTCTGGCAACATGGGCACCACAAAGTTAGGAAAATAAGTGCTGGTTCCGCGCTGGTAGGCCTCTTTATCGATGGCCGAATTTACAGGAACATAATGACTCACGTCTGCAATGGCAACAATCACATGAAAGCCTTGCGGAGAGCTTTCTACAAAAATGGCATCATCAAAGTCTTTTGCCGTTTTGCCGTCAATGGTAATAAGTGGCAAAGCTGTTAAATCGCGTCTGTCAGAATATTTTTTAAGATCCACGTCTTTGGGATATTGCTTAGATTCTTCTTCAATAAACTGGTTAAAAACGTGTGGAATTTTATGTTGGATGATCACTTTTTTTGTATCATAAAGAGGATCATCGGCATCTCCTAAAACCTCAACAACTCTTCCTGTAAAGGCTTGGCCTTTTTGTGGGTAAGAAACAATTTGCACAATCACAAGATCATTATTTTTTGCATCCATAGATTGCGTTTTTGGAATTTGTAAATTGGCACCCCAGTTGTTGTTGGTATCAAGTAAAATACCGTAATTGGTGTTTAAATTTTGAAATTTTCCAATAACACGCTCAAAGGCATGCTCAATAATTTTTTTAATTTCTCCACGAAACCTGTGGCCACCGGGTTCGGGGTAAACATCAATTTCAACACGATCATTGGTCATGGCCCCTTGCATGAATTGCTTGGGGATATAAACGTCAACAAGATCGGTTTGATCGGGAATAAAAAAACCAAAGCCATCAGGGTGTCTTTTGATAATGCCTATTTGAGTTTTGGGATGCCTTAGATTTTTAGCCATAAGATGCCATCATAACATCAAGGCAAGCAATATCAATAACTTATGGAGGTCTAGGACAAATATATGAGGGCTTATAAGAATCGTCTCAAAATGATTAAGTTTTATGACAAACGATCCGAAAAGAAAAACGAAGAATAGTTATTTTTTAAGGGGGATGCGTGATCAAAAAATCTCATATCAGCTTTGTTGTCATGGTGATGATACTTTTTAGTTTGGCACTTTTTTATCAAAACTGCTCGGCTCAAAAAGGTGATCTTGGTGGAGGTCCCTCTAATGATCCCGGCCCTCAGGTGTGCGTAGGTGCTAGCTGCATTGGCGGTAATACTGGATCCATAACATATATCCTTTCTAAAACAGAAAATGGCCCTAGCGAGACGACATTTGTGAGGAGTACAGACTCAATCTATATGCGCCTAATAAATGTGTCGGCGTCAGCTCTGACATGTACACGTTTTGTAAATTATGGGCGCCCAGAGGATCCAGAAAGTTGTACTCCCGACATATCTTTTAATGGTAATTCAGAATGGGGTTATGATATTCGAAATCAACGTTATGATTTTCTTCACTTTAACCAAAGCGGAACACACGAGTTAAAAACAAGTTATCTTCCTGCTGGTAAATTCAAAACGTGCTTTGCGGATCAGGGTAGAGGTGGTTGTTTGGATTTTATAATTACCCCATAACAAAACTTTTTGTCGTAGCAGGAAGCCCTTTTTAAAAACCTTAAAAGGTAAAAAAGAAGTAAGAAAGAAGCTAGTCATGAAAAAGTATCAAGCAAGTTTAATTATCATGGTGATGATGCTTTTTGGCTTAGCTCTTTTTTATCAAAACTGTTCGCAGCAGCCAAACTCTGGCATTCAAGATGCAAGTTCATTTGGTGATACAAACAATAATCAACCAGGTGTTGCAAAAATCATCGTGACCACAAAGTCCAACTGCCAAGAGCTTTCATGTCAGGGCAGTTGTAGTTTTCAAAAAACTGATGTTCTTTATGTTTGCATTTATAAAATGGGCACAAATCCCATTATCTATCGAAGCTCTAATGTTGTTCCCAATGCCTCTGAGCAAGTAGGCGCATCAACAGGCTGGACTCAAGGCGCAGACTCTTGGGCCAAAGTATTTTACGGTACAACCAATGGCTTTACGGTTGCGGGTTCTTATACACTCACCGTACAAAGCCCAGGCTATGCAAGTGTTTCGACTTCTTTTACGATCAATCCATAAATAACAACTTACGTTTGACAGATTGTCACTAAAGAGAGATTTAAAATTTTCATTTCTTTTAGAAACGCAGAGAATTACTTATCTGGTCTTCTTAAATTTTTATTGTGAAACATGATGTATCTTGCTGTTTCTAAATAGGCATGGGTCATCTCACTTAGATGAGAATAAACTTCGGGATACTCACTAGAAACATCGTGATCGTTTGTTGGATCGTTAAAATTAAAAAGAGTTTCATTTTTGTTTCGCACAAGAAGATAAAAATTATTTTCTAAGAGTCCATAGGGTTGAGGCTGCACATAGTGAAAATAATTAAAAGCCACTCTACGCTTATCAAATTGGGGGTCAAACATATCACGACCAAGGCCTGTATTGGTGTAAGAGATCCCCGCAAGATGAGCAAGGGTTGCCATGACGTCTTGCTCTTGAACAACTCTTGAGTCTACCTTGGGTTCTGGAAAAAGTGTGGGATTGTGTAAAATAAAAGGCACATGAAATTTTTCGATTTCAGAAGTTCTTCTTGGTAATGAAAGATAAGGTGCATTTTCATCAGGTAGGCCATGATCTCCTGTTACAACAATTAAGGTATTTTTATAAAGAGGAGATGCTTTGATGAGTTTAATTAAAGTGCCAAGGCTGTAATCGGCAAGACGCATGGAGTTCCACTCTTCGTTAGAAAAAAATCCGCCATTTAAAACAACATCTTGAGGTAAGTTTTTAACTTCAAAATCGTCGTGGTTTTCGGGAATCGTATAGGGTCTATGAAAACTTGCCGATTGCACAACCGCAAAAAATGGTTGATCAGAGGGGAGTTTACTTAAAGTTTTAAAGACTTCTTTAAATAAATCTAAATCAGACAAACCCCAAACGTCGGTGTGGGGAGAGTCATACATGCCTTCCTCAAAAACATGAATGCCCTGAATGTTATTGGTAAAGACACTTCGAATTTCGGCCCAGTTAGCACTGCCACCTAAAAAATAAAATTTTTCGTATCCATCAAAGTAGTTCATGATGGCATTCTGATCAGCAAGAGCGGGATTTCTAGAGGCTGTTTGAAAAGATGTGACATCGGCAATACCAGAAACAATGCCAAACATACTGCGGGCGGTTCCTTGAGAGGGGACATAGTATTCATCAAAATAATAGCTTTCATCTGCAAGAGCTTTAAGGTTGGGGGTTGGGTCTAAGGGAGTTTTAGAAAGGCTTGTTTTAGATGTTGAAAGCGATTCCATCACAATTAACAAAATATTGGGTTTAAAATCAGTACGTGGGGTATTTTTAACTTCTCTTGTAAAGTTTAGGGTGTCTTCGTTTTGTTGATCCTTAGGTACGCCTAGGTAATCGG
>JBDHWX010000011.1:0-19300 GCA_039810365.1 Bdellovibrionales bacterium
GAAAAGGCCGCTAAAATATCTGTTAAAATTCCTGCGGGAGTTCGAGACGGACAAAAGTTAAAGCTCGCACGCGAAGGCGATGAGGGCGAAAACGGTGGTGTGCCGGGTGATCTTTTTATTGTAATTCAAGTTGCAAAACATGCTCTCTTTGAGCTTCGAGATTCAGATATTTGGGTTGATTTTCCCGTTCCTCTCCACATCGCCGTCCTTGGCGGAAGTCTAGAGGTTCCAACCATAAACGGTAAAGTTATGCTCACCATTCCGGCCATGACGCCATCAGGAAAAGTTTTTCGCCTAAAGGGAAAGGGATTTTCTTCTGATGGATCACAATATGTTAAAGTTCTTGTCGACTTGCCAACAGAAATTTCTGATAATGAAAAAGACTTCTTTAAATCTTTAGAAAAGAAAGAATATTCTCTTACAAAAGATTTTAAAAACAAAATGAAATAGTGGTGCTTTGGCGCCAAGGACGAAACATGAAGGCTTTATTTCTTGTCATTTGTTCAATAGGAATTCTCTCTTTCTTTGGTTGCTCAACAAATACAGTTTCAAATGAACCCCTAGAAAAGGCCCACGGTACCGCCCAGCAAGAATTTGATTTGGCTAAAAAAGAGCTCTCACAAAAGCCTTTGATTGCTCTTAAAAAACTAGAGTCAATCATTCAAAAATATCCCAATACTTCTGTTGCCTCAGACTCTGCTCTTTTAGCTGGAGATTATTATTTTAAAAATAAAAAATTTTCTCAGGCTATAAACGCCTATGAGTATATCATAAAAAGCAAATATCAAGATTCTCGTCGCGGGGCTGCCCTACAACAAACAATACGATCTTATTTAGAGCTCGGAAACAAGGAGGCCGCACTTGAGGTCGTCTCTCTCGGGCTGCGATACGACTCCCTTTCTGTCGAAGAAAAAATATCATTTCTTCAATATAGGCTTGAGCTTTTAAAAGAACGACAAGATGTCACAGGGGAACTCGAAACTCTTGCTGATATTTATGCTCTTGCAACAAATCCACAAACAAAGATCGGGGCACAACTTCGCGCAAGCTCTCTTGCAGACTCTCTTGTGCGACAAAGCGACTTGGGAAAAATTCTTTCAAATCAAAAACTTTCTTTTATACACGCCAATGTTCACTACCGTCTGGGCAGCGTTGCCTTTGAGCAATCCAACTTTCCTTTGGCCAGAACACACCTCTCCCAAGTTGTTTCTCTTAATCCCGATAGCGAAATGGCAGAAAGCGCTCGAGATCTTTTAAACCAACTCAACGCAAGATCAAGCGTCAACTCAAGATCCATTGGTGTCATTCTTCCTCTTAGCGGAAAAAATTCAGATATCGGAAAAAGTGTTTTAAACTCTATCCAGCTTGGTCTTGGGCTTTACGATAACTCTTCAAATATTCGCCTTTCTGTCATCGATAGCGAGGGGAGATTTTTGGACGCAAGACGTGCCGTAGAAAAACTCGTTGTTGATGATCAGGTTATTGGTATTATTGGAAGCCTTCAGAGTAAGGTTGCCGCAGCCATTGCTTCGCGCTCACAGGCTCTTGGTGTTCCCACAATCGTCTTGTCTCAAAAATCTGATATTACACAAATTGGTGACTACGTTTATCGAAATGCCTTAACCAGCGAAATGCAGGTTCAATTTCTTGTGCGAACAGCAATCGAAAATCTCAAGCTCACTCGATTTGCCATTCTTTACCCAGACGATCCTTACGGAAATGAGTATGCCAATTTATTTTGGGATGCCGTACAAAAATTGGGGGGACAAGTTCGAGCCGCCCAGCCTTATGATCCCAAGGAAACTGATTTCCGTATTCCTATTCAGAAAATGGTTGGAACTTACTACACAGCAGATCGCGAACAAGAATATCGAGAAAAATTAAATGAATGGAAGAAAAAAAATGTGCGTGCAAGCGCAAGAAATGAAGTCCCGCGTGATCTTTTACCCCCGCTTGTTGATTTTCAAGCAATCTTTATCCCAGATAGCTCTCGCGCCTTGGGGCAAATTGCCGCCATGCTGACCTTTCAAGATGTTAAGGATATAACTCTTCTTGGAACAAATTTATGGAATACTCCGGGGCTTGCACAACGAGCGGGTTCTTTTGCCAACTCTATTGTCTTTGTAGATAGTTTTTTAAAACAAGATCCCAATTTTGCAAATTCTGATTTTAATAAAAAATATGTGCAGGCTTTTGGAACACAACCCTCACCCTTTGATCTCCAGGCCTATGATACGGCCCTTATTTTAAAATCAGCCCTTGCGCGATCAAGTTCGCGAAGTGATCTTCAGGCAAATCTGGCTGAAATTCGCTCGCTAAAGGGGGCTATTAATACTATTAATAGTGAGCCCGGGCGAGATTTTTCACGGCCCATTGCGGCCCTTACTTTATATGACGGAAAAATCCTCCATCTCGATCAGGCAAAGGCCTTAGGGCAAAATAAGGATGCCTCTTCAACCAAAAAAAAATAATCCCCTCCTTTTAACCAGACTAATAAAAACCCGTGTCCAATGCACAAGGTCCAGGTACTTCGTCCCGGACCTTAAAGGGGGGTAAGATGGGGGATAAAAAAGATCTTTTTACTCAAGATTTTATATTAACTTGTAAGGAGCGACTATTAGAGGCAAAGAGAGACTTGTTAAATCGAATTCGAGAGGCTAGAAGCCTTATTTCTGAAATTTCTTCTGATAAGGGTGGGGACGAAGGGGATCAAACTCTGCGTATTTTGGCAGAAAAAAATGCTCTTACCAATCAAAAAAGAATTCGAGAAACACTCATAGAAGTTGAATCTGCCCTGGCGAGAATTGAACAAGGTTGCTTTGGAGTTTGCGAAGAAACAGAAGAGCTAATTGAAAAAGATCGACTTCTTGCCCTACCGTGGACAAGGCTCAGTATTGAAGGAGCAGAAGCACGCGAAAATCTCGCAAAAACAAAAAAATCAACATTAGCGTGATTAATTTTTCATCAATATAAACAGGGCGTTAGCCGCCCTGCTCTTTTCGTGACATGTTCTCTTTAGCCATTTAAATCCTCCCTTGCAAAGGGGAAAACATGGCTCAACAAAAAGTACCGGCAAAGATTTTAAAAACATGCAAAGAAAAACTTTTAGAAGAAAAAGAACAAATCCTGAACAAGTTAAAATCTTCTGGGCGACCTCCAGAACTTGAAGACACCCATGGTGACAGTGGCGATCAAAATAATCGTGCGATTTATGAACACGAATGGATATTGTTTCAAGGACGTCTACGCAAACAACTTCTCGAAGTTGAATCGGCTCTTTACAGAATAGAAAATAACACCTTTGGAATTTGTGAAGAAACGGAACTCTTTATTGAATCTGAGCGCCTTTTATCCATACCTTGGACGAGGCTCAGCATTGAGGGTGCTAAACTAAGAGAGAGTTTGCAAAGATAGTCTCAAGCACATCACTTAATCCACCGATAAATTTTTGTACCTAATTTGTAGCTACAACGGTTTAAGTGGAGGATAGAAATGAGTGCAGACGACAACAAGCTTTTAGATATACCAGAACAAATTCCGCTCTTACCAATGCGTGATATTGTTGTTTTCCCACATATGATTACAACTTTTTTTGATGAGCGTGAAAGTTCTGCAAGTGCTGTTGAAGAAGCTCTAACAAAAAACAGATTTGTTTTTTTAGTTTCTCAAAAGGAACCCTCCGAGGAAAATCCTTCAACGAACTCTCTTTACACTGTTGGAACGGTTGCCATGATATTGCGTATTCGCAAATTATCAGATGGGCGCCTTCGAATTTTTATTCAGGGCGTATGCAAGGCAAAGATAAAATCTTTCACAAAGACTGAACCATTTTTTGAAGCCTCTATAGAAAAGGTCGAAGAGGCTTCTGTCACTCGAGGAAATTCTGAATCAGAAGCCCTTGTTCGCACGGTAAAAGAACAGTTAGAAAAACTTATTTCTCATGGAAAACTTTTTTCTCCAGATATTTTATCTGTAACAGATGAAAATGACCCCGGCAGACTTGCTGATCTTATTGCCGGAAACTTGAGTCTTAAGATTTCTGATGGACAAAATATTTTAGAAACATTTGATCACGTCGCAAGATTAAATATCGTGAGTCAAATCCTTGGCAAAGAACTCGAGGTTCTTGCCATGCAAAACAAAATTCGCAATACCGCAAAAGAAGAAATGACAAAGACTCAAAAAGAATACTTCTTGCGTGAACAAATGCGCGCCATTAAAAATGAACTTGGTGAAACCGATACAAAATCAGAAGAAATAGACGAATTAAGAGAAAAGATTCTTTCTGCAGAAATGCCTCCAGAAGTAGAACAAGAAGCACTTAAACAAATGGGACGATTGGAAAAAATGCATCCTGATGCCTCTGAAGCATCAATGATTCGTACTTATCTTGATTGGCTCGTTGAACTCCCCTGGGCAATCGAAACAGAAGATATTTTAGATCTTAAACATGCAAAAGTGATTCTAGACGAAGATCATTATGACTTAGAAAAAATTAAAGATCGTATTTTAGAATTTCTTGCTGTTCGCAAATTAAAAAACTCCATGAAGGGGCCCATTCTCTGCTTTAATGGACCTCCTGGAGTTGGTAAAACTTCTCTTGGAAAAAGTATCGCTCGTGCCATGGGAAGAAAATATTTTAGAATTTCTTTAGGCGGAGTTAAAGATGAGGCCGAAATACGCGGCCACCGAAGAACTTATGTTGGTGCTATGCCTGGAAAAATCGTACAGGCACTTAAACAAGTGAAATCCCGAAACGCCGTTATTGTGCTCGACGAGATTGACAAACTTGGTTCTGATTTTAGAGGAGATCCTTCTGCCGCTATGCTTGAGGTTTTAGACCCTGAACAAAACGCCACCTTTCGCGATAACTATCTCAATGTTGATTTTGACTTGAGCAATATTCTTTTTATTGCAACGTCAAACGTTTTAGAAAATGTTCCGGCTGCTCTTCGAGACAGAATGGAAGTCATCAACCTTTCTGGATATACAGAGCAAGAAAAATTAATTATTGCAAAGAAGCATGTTGTTGAAAGACAAATAGAAAACAACGGAATTACAAAAGAAAATATCGAATTCACCGATGAAGGATTATTAAGGGTTATTACGCACTACACTCGCGAGGCCGGGCTCCGCAGTCTAGAAAGAGAAGTGGGCAGTATTTGTCGTAAGGTTGCCAAAGACGTCGTCATGAATAATGAAAAAAAGAAGGTCATTACACCAAAGGTAGTTGAAGAGCTCTTGGGTCCAGCGAGATACCTTCGAGATGAGGATTTAGACCAAACTCGAATTGGCGTTACCAATGGACTTGCCTGGACGGCCGTTGGTGGAGAAGTTCTCTTTATTGAGGCTATTAAAATGAAGGGTAACGGAAAGCTAACTCTTACAGGACAAATGGGCGACGTGATGAAGGAATCTGCAACTGCTGCCATGTCTTATGCAAGGGCAAATGCACAAGATCTTGGAATCGACCCCAAGATATTTGAAGAATACGATTTCCATGTGCATATCCCAGAAGGGGCAACACCAAAAGATGGGCCGTCTGCTGGTATTACCATGGCAACATCATTGATTAGTTTGTTCACCAACACACCCGTTCGTGCCGATGTGGCTATGACGGGCGAAGTGACCATTACGGGACGAGTTCTCCCTATTGGCGGACTTAGAGAAAAAGCTTTAGCCGCATTAAGGCTTGGGGTAAAAGATATCATCATTCCTTTTATGAATGTTAAGGACTTAAAAGATATTCCTGACGATTTTAGAAAGAAAATGAATTTTATTCCTGTGAAGCATCTTAATGAAGTCTTGGCGATTGCTCTTGATACAAAAAAGAAACGTTCTCAGGGAACAAAGGCCGGTGGTGGAAATTTAAAGAAAGAAAAGGTTTCTTCTCCCGCGGCATAAAGCTCTCGTATCTAATATGGTATACAAAAAAGAAAGCCCTCTACATTTTAGAGGGCTCATTTTATCAATAGACTTTTTCTGCTTGAATCCGTCCCTGAAAATTAGGGAAGAGCCTTTTGTTGAGATCCTGAGTCAATATCTAAAATATTTCGCAATTTATCTTGTTTTTTCTGTAACTCATCAATTGCAGTATCGACTCCCTTAAGAAAGTACGCTTGCTCCTCCGGTGTCATATTTTCTAGCTTATCAATAACTCCCCTAAGCACGAGTTGTTGTGAGTTTTCTCCTTTTATCTGATTAAAAGTTTCCGTGCCAGTAGCGGCCGCCATCACACCAGAGGCAAGAATGCCGCCCAAGAAAATAACCCCGTCTTCGTGTGTCCTCGCAAGACCGAGGCCTCTTGCAGATATTGTAAGTAGTACCAAGCTGGCAAAAAAAGCTAATGATGTTGTTGTCACATCTTTAAATTTTATCTCTCCTGTCAAATATTTGTTAGCAACATCTCTAAAGCGAATTAGCTCATTTCTTTCTTGTGTTATTTCGTCTAACTTCTCTCGCGCCTCTTTTGAGCTCATGGTTGCCAATTGCTTATTTTCCAATTCTTCTAGCGTGATTCTTTCCCTTTCACCTATGGTATTTTTAAGCGATATTAGCTCTTGTATCCTAAGATCCGCCTCTTTTAAAAACTCTCGAAGCTCTCCTGGAGTTTTTTGTTTAATTTGTTCCACAATGTTTTGTACAGAACTAGGATCATTCTTTATATCAAACACCCTTTTGCCTAAATAGGCCGTACCTGCTGCAAAAGGCAAAAATCTTTTTTTACCGTTAAACAACGCAGTTAAAGTAAGTGCTATCACTTCAATACCCATATCTCGATTTGATAATTGAGAATAAAGGCTTGGGACATTAAGAGTACCTTGTGCATAGCGAGCAACAACACTTCGAAATCTAATAATATCAGCAAGCTCTTTAGAAATATCCTCACTTGATATTGTAATGTTGCTAAGAAGGCTTTTTTCTTGGGCGATATTTTTTACTTGCTGATTTGTACCTTGCGTTTGGGCCGCAAAGCTTGGCGGGCAAATTAGCGTTGCTACTAAGAGTAGGGTTAGTGATTTTTTCATAAAATTCTCCTTTTTATTCGTTACATTTACTCTCTAAAATGAGAGCAAATGTTTTTTGTTATTTCTTTAAAATCTTGATTATCTTTATTAATAAAACCATCTGTAGAAGTACAAAGAGCCTGTAACGTCAGCGTGGAATTTGCTAAGCTTGATGTTGCTAGTTCACGCTCTATATCTGTTAAAGCGTTTATCCTTTTATTATCCATTTTAGAATAAAAAGAATACTCCTTTTTAATATCATCAAGTATTTTTAACTCTTGTTGAGACATATACTCTCTTAAGCTTTTTATATCTTGGGCGTTCTTTTTATCTTCTGCATAGGCCTGATAGCCAGAAAGACCTACAACAGAGGCGAGAACTGAAGCCTTTAAGAGTTTATTCTTAAAAACACGCCATCCAAGTTTTGTCGTAGTCCATGATAGTGCTTTTGCAAGACCTAATCCCGTTCCAACCGTTAAAATGGAAGCGTCTAAAGTTCCACCAAGATCAAGTGCTATTAACTTTATTGTATAAATATTTTGTGCTCTTTCGCTTCCAGGAAAGCACTCTTTAAGGCCAATATAGTATCCATAAGAATTTAAAAGTTGGTTAAGCTTTTTAGAGAGACCTAGACGTTCACCTTCTTCTAAAGATAGGAATTCTTGTTTAACAGTGTTCATATCAAGGCCTAGAGAAAGTTGTTTCGTCCTATTTAAGAAAAATTCAGACCCCGCATGAGTCATGTCATGACAGGAATTTAAAACAAACTCATAAGCATATTGGTCCATAATGTCAGAAAATTGTTTTTTTTGAGTTTGGGCAAAGCCAAATGGGGTTCTTAAAAATATCGCTATTATAAAGACAAGCATAATAGAACTTAAAGCCGTCATATTCTTGCTCCTTAAACTTGTTTTGCGTTACAGGGGATTCTTGCAAGATTCGGTCCATCAAGTCCGGTTGCTTCATAATAATTAGGATGTGGTCTAAAAACTTTTGAATAGCGACTCTCACAACAATTTCGCAACATTTCGATTCGACTTATGTCTTGAATGGTTTATTCCGATACGGATGTATGAGTCGGCACAACCTTTTTTTATTTCTATGCTTTGCTTTCTTGTTTACCCTCTTTTTACTTTTTCAAAATTTTTCTTCTTCATTTAAAAAACAAATTCGCTTTTTTCGTCCCTACTCTTTTCAAGAAAGCATTGGAAATCTTGAAACACCTTTTGAATATAAAAATTCATTTGTTAAAACAGCCAATGTCTTTGATCATCAAAAACAGCTTAAAGATTTGGCCAAAAGAATCCCTCTTTATAATGATTTAAAGAGTTATCTTGATCTTTCGTCTGATAAAATGCCAAGCTCCCTTTCAGAAAACGATTGCGCAAGTCAGGACAACGAAACTAAAAAAGATTTTATGGATAATGTTCGTGTGCGCGCTAATCCGTTTCGACAAATTGCCAGCATTTCTTATGACGGAGAGTTGGATCCAAAAATCTCCTACGATCGGGGAAATCTGCGGCTTGAAGTCAAAAAAGAAATTTCAAATAAAGCGGATATGAATCTAAAGGTGGACTCTCACGATAACTCCACGAGTTTTAATATAAATTTAAAGTGGTAGATTTAAGTCGTTCTACTTCAGCCTCAAGCACACGAACAAGCGTTTTTAAATCTGAGACCTCTTCTTTTAGCTGAAAAATCAGTTCTTCTTTGCTTTGAAGAGCTGCAAAGTAAGCCTTTTTAAGCTCGCCAAGAGCGGCAATTGGGGCCACGGTCTCTTGAGAAACTTGTTCTTGCGCGACTTGGCTTTTTGTTTCTTGTGCTTTTGTCTCTGGTGTTTTTATTTGAAACTCTTTTGCTGTCGCAGGCATCGGTGCAAACGTTATGGGCCTGCGACCCTTAGGCGCTTTTTCTATGAGGTGATCAACAATATAATAGCGTCCGTTATCTAACTTAAAGTTGATGGACTGATCCCTAATACGCCTTCTCAGCGTTGAGATACTCACATTATGTTTAGTTGAATATTCTAATAAAGATAGCCAATTTGCCTCTTCCATGCCTCTATCCTTTATGATTCCAGTACTTAGTCAATAAAATATGAATACTCAAATGAATAATTGCTCATTTTGGCAAGGCTTTGCTATATTAACTCTATGCGTTTTAAAGATAAAAAATCAATTGCGCTTGTTTTAAGTGGTGGGGGAATTAAGGCCGCAGCCTTTCATATTGGGGTTTGCATGGCGCTTGAAGAAAAGGGTTTTAAGTTTCGTGGTGGATTAAAAAAAGACCACCCGGGAGAGCTTCCCCCGCAAACCATCAATACCTATGTCGGTTCAAGTGCTGGTGCCATGATTTCTACATTTTTGGCAGCAGGATTTTCTGTTGAAGAGCTTATTTTAGCCTTTGAAATGGGAATCAAAAAGAAAGCCTCAAATCAGGCAAAAATTAAACCTCTTACTTATTGGGATATTTTTTCTTTAAACTCGCCAGGTTTTTTAAAAGCAATTCCTTCTCGGTTTCGTACTAAATCTTTAGTTACTGGAGGTTTTGAATCTTTTCTTAAAAATGGCTTTAAACTTAACGGGCTTTTTTCAACTAAAGGCCTTGAGAAGTACGTTCGAACAAATGTATTACCATCAAATAATTTTAAGGAACTAGCCCCTTCTCTTTACATCATTGCTACTCAACTCAACAATTCTCGCAAGGCAATTTTTGGACCACACCCAGAAAACTCTACCGATGAGCATCGCATGAGAATTAATTTCTCGAGTATTTCGGATGCTGTTGCAGCCTCAACAGCTCTTCCTCCTGTCTACGCTCCCTATGGGGTCAATAACGAACGCAACGAAAAAATTTATTTTTTTGATGGCGAAATTAGAGATACTCTTTCTACCCATGTTGCCGCAGATAATGGGGCGGATCTTATTATCTCAAGTTATTCTATGCAGCCCTATCATTATAACGAAACCATGGGAAGTCTTCACGAATACGGAATCCCGCTTATTTTAAATCAGGCTCTTTATCAACTGGTCGAACAAAAAATTTTAAAACATCGAAAATATCAAGAAGATATTTCTGCTATCTATAATGCTGTTGATGGTTACTGTAAGGAAAAAAAAATTCCCGACGAACATCGCGAAAAACTTTTAGAAATTATCGCAAAAAAAGTGGGTTATAATAAAGATGCTGATTACATCTATATTCACCCAAACCCACAAGATTATGAGATGTTTTTTGTGGATCACTTTTCTCTTAAAAGGGACATTTTAGAGCGCATTGTTCGAATCGGCTTTAAAAGTGCTCTTCGCGTTTTAAGAAAGCACGATCTTTAGAGAAACCAACAAGACTGGCCCCTAGAAAACACAGTAAAATTAGCGTATCTTGTGAATCGGCATGGCATACGTTTCATCAAACAGCGTCCCTGTCACCTGCAGTATCGAACTCATATTAGACACAATAGAAGAAAGGTTCCCTTGCCAGCCCATATAGGCCCCGTCCATTTCAGATCTCTGATCCAAAATATATTTTATATCGGGAAGGCCTGGTTCGTTTGCAAGAATCTTTCTTTCTATTTCATCAATAATTTTTTTAAGTTCTTCGTAATTTGCTTTATAGGTTTTTTCTAACTTATACTGTGACTTTAAGAGACCATAAATATTATTGAGTGAATGTTGGGCGTCGTCTAAAGATGCATCTCTTTCAAGAGAGGCCTGTTCACGCGCTTTGGCTTGTGCCCTTAAAGAATAATAACTTGGGATATTCAAAGGTACAATCAGGGTTAATCCAATATAATGCGAGTTTGTATAAAAAACGGAATTCTGTTCTATAGGGTTCCATCCGCGATAGGTGTCCCGGTGAATACTCAACGTTACTCTTGGGCCAAGGGCAGATTTTGCACTTTGATAATCATATTCTGCTGCTTCTAGGGCATACTTTCTAGCCTGAATGTCTGGACTTTTTTCAAGAGCAACTTGCATCGCAACTTCGGCATTTTCTGGAACTCTTAGTTTTTGAACTGTAGCCTCATAGCGATCTATATTTTCAGAAGGAAGTACCGTTGTGTTGTATTGAAAGTCTGACTTGGCCACCTCTATGCTGGAGAGATAGCTTGTTACATTTACTCGTGCTTGATTTTGTGCTGTTCGAATACGGTTTTTGTCTTCTTCTGTTTTTGCAACCCTCATTAAAAGATTATAGAACTCTAAATCCCTCTCGTACATCTCAAGAGCCTCTTGGTTCATAATAAGATTTGAGTAGGCTTGAATTGTTGCATTGGCAATTGTGCCTTTTGTGTAAAGAACAAGAGGGTTTGTTGAATTATTAAAACTTTTAATCCACTTTTCTCTCATTTCAGCAGCCTTTATAGCGTTGGTTCTCGCCCCGTTATCCCAAACCGTTACAGATAAATCGAGTCCACAATAATTTGATTTTTGCCTTGTCTCTTGCCACGGATCAGGTGCCTGTGTGCCTTGCTCTGATTGAAAGCTTTGATGTGTACAAGAAATACTAGCTGAAGGAAGTCTGCCTGCCTTTACGGCCTTTGTTTGAAGTTCATACCTTTCGGCTTCTACATCTTTTGATCTTGTCTTGGCGTTATATAAAATCGCCACATGAATAGCCTCAAGAAGCGACTTTGGAGGAGTCACCTCCTCTGCCAAGAGGTTTTGTGTTAGCAAGAGAACAACTGCAATTAAAAAAAGAAAATATTTTTTGTTACCCATCGGAGCAAGCTATCACAGCTTTGACCACTCCAAGAGTTGTTTATAAAAACCTATAAATTTTTTAGAGAACTTTTACAATTTTACTTAAAAATGGCTGCGCCATAACCCCAAGTAAAATCACCATAATGGCACAAAAATAGATGGTCGCCAGGGTTGAAACCGACTCGTTTTGATGAAAGTCATCAGGGACTTCTTGTTCTCGCATATACATATAAACAATAGGTCTTAAATAATAAAAAACACTTATTGCGGCACTTAAAACGGCCCATGTGACAAGCCAAAACTGTTGAGCTGCTATAACAGATGAAAACAAGAAAACTTTGGCAACAAAGCCTCCCATTGGGGGAACCCCAGCCAAACTAAAAAGGAAAACCGCTAAACAAAAAGCTGTTCCCGGATGAGCTTTTGCAAGGCCTTTCAGATTATCAAGAGTAACTTCTTGATCTGCTGTTTTTTCATAAAGGCAAACAACGGCAAACGCTCCAAGAGTCATAAAAATATAAGTGAGAAGGTAATAAAGGATCCCTTGGGTGGCAAGGCCATCTAAATCCAAGTAACCCGCAATAATTCCCAAGAAAAGATATCCCGCGTGTGCAACGCTTGAGTAAATCAGCATTCTTTTAAGATTTGTTTGCTTAATGGCAATAAGGTTTCCAAAAAACATCGTAAGAATTGCAATCCACTGAAAGCCAATTAAAAGGGCGTCACTGTGAATCAGTTTTAATACTGGTAAAAATTGAAGCAAGAAAATAAAAACCACAAGTTTTACTGCTGTTGTCATAAAGGCCGTTAGTGGTGTCGGTGATCCATGATAAACATCGGGCATCCATGCATGAAAAGGAACAAGCCCAGCCTTAAAGAAAAGACCAATTACAAAAATCAAAACTCCGATGGTTAAAAAGGACTGATCCATATCCATGGCTTTTTCTACAATCATTTGAATATCTGTTGTTTGGGCGGCGCCATAAATAAAGGCAACGCCTAAAAGTAAAAAAGCCGAAGCAAAACTTCCCAATATAAAATATTTAAACGACGCCTCTTTTGGCAAAACATTGTTTCCGCCAATTCCAATGAGAACATAAAGAGGTAAAGACAAAAGCTCAATGCCAACAAAGACTAAAATAAGATCATTGGCATACATCAATGTCATCATACCAATAACAGTGCTCAACAATAAAAAAACGTGTTCTGAATATTGCGATCGAGGAATTGCGGGATGTTTATAAGATAAAAGCAATGTCATCATCGTTATTAAGATGAGCATAGAGGTTGCAAGCTTAAGCATTGGCCCATAAGTGATACTGTTATCAAAAGCAAAAACAACATCAAGTGTGCTTCGGCTCGCAACGGCAAGTCCTGTAATAGCAACCGCTGCAAGAGCGGTTACAAATGTCATGGCGGGCTTTGCCTCTAGATTTCCTTTAAAAACTTTTGTAAAAACCGGAACAAGGCTAAAAACAAAAAGTATCGCCATGGGTATAGTGAGTGCTAGGTCTTGTATGTATACGCCCATGTTTATTTCTCCAATGTCTCTGTTGTTGGAAGAGACGCTACGGCCGGAGCGCTGTTTTCTCCGGCAACCGAAAGCTGATAGTTAAAAGGATTATTGGTCAGGTGCTCAAGGCTTGCCTGAGACCATTTTAAAAGAGAGTTTGGAAAAATCCCCATCCATAAAATAATCACAACAAGCGGAACCATCACCACCATTTCTCGTGGTGACAGATCTTTTAACACAGAATTAAACTTTCCTTCTTCTGTTCCCTTGACCAACTCTCCTGCTGGACCAAAAAAGATATTCTTAAACATCCAAAGCATATAACATGCGCCAAAGATCACTCCAAAAATAGCAATGGCGCCAAGAGTTTTGTTTTTAATAAATCCACCCATCAAAATAAAAAACTCACCAATAAACCCGTTGGTCCCAGGAACCGCAATAGCAGAGTAGGTCACAATCATAAAAATAATAGTATAAATCGGCATGGCTGAGGCAAGGCCACCATATTTTTTAATTTCCCGAGAGTGTGTTCTTTCATACAAAAAGCCAACAAGCAAAAAGAGAGCGCCCGTGCTAATTCCGTGATTCAGCATTTGATAGAGAGCTCCCGTTGTACCATAAGAGTTTAGCGCAAAAAGTCCAAACATCACATAACCCATGTGAGAAACAGAAGAATAGGCCACAAGTTTTTTGTAATCAGGCTGAACCATGGCAACAAGGGCGCCATAGACAATTCCAATAGCTCCCAAAAGCATGCAAGCCCAACTCCAATAGTGTGCGGCTTCTGCAAAAATAGGAATCACAAATCTTACAAATCCGTAGGTTCCCATCTTGAGCATGATGGCGGCCAACACAACTGAGCCCGGCGTTGGGGCTTCTACGTGGGCATCGGGCAACCATGTGTGCACTGGAAACATGGGCACCTTAATAGCAAAGGCAAATGAGAAGGCTAAAAACATCAACGTTTGAGTATTAAAAAATTCGTTAGCAACAAATGGAATTTGAAGTTTGTAAAAATCAAGAATCGAAGCACTCATGGCCCCAAGCTGAGCGTTAGTCATAAACATCAGGGTAATAATTGAGACCAGCATTAAGAGAGAGCCCGTCATGGTGTAAACAAAAAACTTTAATGTGGCATAAATTCTTCTTGGTCCGCCCCAGATACCAATAAGCATATACATCGGAATCAGTGAGGCTTCAAAGAAGACATAAAACAAAATGGCGTCTATGACTAAAAATGTTCCCAGCATAAAAGATTGAAGCAAAAAAAGACTTATATGAAAAAGTCTAACCCTTGTTGAAATCGAATTCCAAGAGGCCAAAACAACAACGGGTAAAAAAAATGTTGTGAGTATTACAAGCCAGAGAGAAATTCCATCAAGGCCAACAAAGTAACTGATACCAAATGTTGGAATCCACTGGTGGTGTTCTACAAACTGTAGAGCACTTGTTGTTTTATCAAAATTAAAAAAAGCAGTAAGGCTAAATAAAAATTGTAAAAGAGCCGATGCAAAAGAAAAAATCCGAATCTTTCCTTCTGGCAAAGCCAAGACAACTAAGGCCGAGAGAATTGGTAATCCAATTAATAAACTTAAAAACATTTATCACCTCAAAAAAATACAATGGATACAAGCGCCACAAAGCCTACGACGATATAAAGCGCGTATCGCTGCATGTTGCCGGTTTGAAGTTCTCGCAATCCGCCTGCTGCGCTTTCTACAAAGTCTGAAACTTTATAAGTCATTTTATCAATAAACCCAACGTCCATATAGAGCCAAAAAGCCTTACTTAAGTTCACAAGCCCGTTGATAACAAACTTTTGATAAATCTCATCTACAAAATATTTATTGTAGACAAGGGTATAAAGTCCCTTGATCTTGGATACCACCTCTTGGGGCTTTGATGGTTCTTTGATATAAAATATGTAGGCAAGGGTTGCCGCCGCACCCGCGACAGCAATGGAGATGAGCATAAGAAGAGATTCTTCAAAAGCCGACGCCTCTCCGAGACCTGGAACAACCATTAATTTTCTTTCAAACCATGTTTCCCAAAAGTTAGGAATATGAAGTGCATGTCCCAAGATATGTGGAACCCCAATATAACCGCCAATAACAGAGAGTGTTCCAAGAACAATCAGTGGCACGGTCATAACAGCTGGGGATTCGTGAGGATGAGTTTCTTTGGGCACTCGAGATTTTCCCCAAAAAGTAAGGGCCATAAGCCTTGTCATATAAAATGCCGTAAAGCCTGCGCCGATAATGCCTGCAAGCCATAATAAAAAGTGCCCACGAGGAGAGTGCCACGACATCCATAAAATTTCGTCTTTACTAAAAAATCCAGAAAAAAGAGGTGTTCCAATAATGGCAAGCCATCCCATGGCAAAAGTAAGATGCGTAATGGGAAGTTGCTTTTTGAGTCCGCCCATTTTGCGTACATCTTGTTCTTCGTGCATGGCATGAATAACAGAACCAGAACCCAAAAACATCAACGCCTTAAAAAATGCATGGGTCATAAGGTGAAAAATGGCTGCTCCAAAAGCACCAACACCAACAGCTAAAAACATGTATCCTAACTGGGAGACTGTCGAATAGGCCAAAATTTTCTTAATATCCCATTGAGTAAGGCCGATGGTGGCCGCCATCACGGCTGTCAGCGCGCCAATAATAGCAATCACATGCATGGTTGCTGGTGTTGCAAGAAAGACCGGATTAAGGCGCACAATCATATAAACACCAGCTGTCACCATAGTTGCAGCATGGATAAGGGCCGAAACAGGTGTTGGACCTGCCATGGCATCTGGTAACCACACATAGAGAGGAAGTTGAGCTGATTTTCCTGTGGCTCCCACAAAAAGCAAAAGTGTGCCAGCGGTTAAAAGCGCTAGTGGAATTCCTGCAACATCTAACATTCGTGCGTTGATTTCTTGAAACTCAAAGGTTCCAAAAATTGCAAAGAGGGCGAACATGCCCAAGAGAAGCCCCGCATCTCCAATTCTATTGGTAATAAAGGCCTTAAGGCCTGCAGCCGCTTTGGCTTCATCTTTAAACCAGAATCCAATCAAAAGGTAAGAGCAATAACCAACGCCCTCCCAGCCAACAAACATCACAAGAAGGTTTGATCCTAGGACAAGAAGTAACATATTTGCCAAAAAGAGGTTGAGGTAGGCAAAAAACTTTGATGGGCGATCATCGTGAGCCATGTAACCAATACTAAAAAGATGAATAAGGCTACCAACGCCTGTTACAATGAGTGACATCACGGCAGAAAGCTCATCAAACATAAAGGAAGCTGAAACTTTTGCCGAGCCAATTTCTATCCAAGAAAAATAACTGACAAAGATTTCTCGAGATTCCTTTGGCAAATCCAAAAGCCTAAAAAAGAGAACGCTCGCACAGAGAAAAGAAACTCCGGCCGCTAGGGTTGCAACAGTTCCCGCAAGAGTATTGTTTTGGCTTCTAAATCGAAACCCATTAAAAAGAAAGCCTAAAATGGGGGAAAGAAGAAGTATGCCTAGTATAATTTCATTACTCATGGTTATCCCTTAAGGTTTTCAAAAAGTTTAATTTCAACGCCACGAAATTTTCTAAAAACTGCCATAATAATGGCAAGACCAATAGCAGCTTCGGCTGCTGCAATGGCCATAACAAAAAAGACAATGACTTGGCCGGAGGCGTCTCCGTAATAGCGACTAAAGGCAACAAAAATAAGGTTTACGGCGTTGAGCATAAGCTCAATACTCATCAACATCACAACAACATTTTTTCGAATCAAAACGCCCAACATTCCAATACAAAAAAGAATGCTCGCAAGAATAATAAAGTGATTAAGCGCAATGCTATTCATGATGTTCGGCATGGGTTCCACCTTTAGATTTTGCAAGAGTCACGCTTCCAATAAGAACAACGAGGAGAAGTGCTCCAACAATTTCAAACGTAAAAAGATATTTTCCAAAAAGAGAAAGGGCTAGATCCTTTGAAACAGGAGCGCGATCCTGTAGCCAGCCGGGGTTGGCCCTTGCTAAAACATAGCCAAGTGGAACGGCTAAAATTAAAAACGAAGCCACAGAGATTCCAATTTTTGCAATATTTATGGCCCAGTTTCCTGAAAAGCTTTGTTTTTCTTTTTTAAGATCAAAAATCATCAAAACAATAACAAACAAAACGACAACCGCACCGGCATAAACTGTTAACTGAATGGCCGCTACAAAGTAGGCTTCTAGCATAAAAAACATGGCGGCCAAAAGGGTCATGGTTGCTGCCAAACAAAGGGCAGAAAAAATGGGGCTCGCCATAAGAATAACTCCGAGTGCAGAAAGGATCATTGCTGCGCTTATGGCATAAAATGTTAATGGAAATAATTCTAACATCGTCATCTTCTCCTATGATTGACCTGCAATAAAAAGAATTAAGGCGGTTACAATCACGTTTCCAATTGTCCATGGCAAAAGTGTTCGCCAACCTAAGTCCATAAGCGTGTCATAGCGAAATCGCGGGAGCGTCCAGCGAACCCAAATAAAAACCCAAAGAAAAAAAGCAACCTTAACACTAAAAGAAATCAAAAATACAAGTGCCGTTAAAATACTTGCAAGAGTTCCCGCTCCGACCTGAGAGGTAAAAAAGTTTGTGACATCTGCAACAGTAAGTCCTGGAATTTGATAGCCGCCAAGATAAAAAGTTGCAATAAGAGCAGAAGAAACCATCATGTGGCCATACTCGCCCATGAAAAAGAGCAAAAGTTTAAAGCCGCCATATTCGGTATGATATCCCACAACCAATTCTCCTTCTGCTTCGGGCAAGTCAAAAGGAAGCCTGTTGCTTTCTGCAAAAGCCACTACGGTAAAAAGAATAAAGCCAACAGGTTGATAAAAAATACCCCATTGAGGCAGCCACGAGATAACAAATTCTTTTCCCATAAAGGCAAAAGAAAGCGGGCCCGATTGAAGCTCTACCATTTTGTTGAGATCAAAGGTTCCATAAACAAGCAAAACGCCAACAATGGCAAGTCCCAATGCCAATTCATAAGAAACCATTTGGGCACTTGCGCGAAGGGCGCCAAGAAGAGAGTATTTATTGCCCGACGACCACCCTGCCAACAAAAGACCGTAAACCCCAAGAGAGGAAACGGCCAAGACATAAATGATTCCAACATTCATGTAAACCGATTGCATGGGAATCGTATAAGGACCCCAGCTTTGTCCCCACTTTGTGAAAGCCTCAATGTGAATTGGAGTTGAAAGGGGAATGGCCGCAAACGCCAGGGCTGCGGGAATCAGGGCCACAACAGGTGCGGCAAGATAAAGAAATTTTGTTGCGTACTGGGGAACAAAATCTTCTTTAAAAATAAATTTTACGGCATCTGCCAAAAGTTGCATAAGTCCAAGTGGCCCAACGCGATTGGGTCCAAGTCGGTTTTGCATAAAAGCAGAGCCTCGTCGCTCTAGCCACACTAAAAGAGGAACCATTTGAATCATCATCAAAAAGATAAGGATAATTTTAACTATGTTTATGGTGATTTCAAAAACGTCTTGACCCATTTTAACTCCCTCAATCCCAGTCGAGTGCGCCGGCGTTGAGTTCGTAGACAAGGCCAATGAGTAGAACAATCATAAAAATTCCCATTGCCCCTAAAAGATAGGCGCCATTTTTTTGAATATTTTCTGTATAAATCAGGGTCCACGGGTAGAGAAACACAACCTCAATATCAAAAAGAATAAAAGAAATCGCTGTAAGGTAAAATTTGACGGGAATTTTTGTTGTGGCAGGGTCTTCTCCTGCAACTCCACACTCATAAGGCATAAGCTTAACACGGCTTTTTGTAGCCTTGATGCCGGCTTTTCCTGTTAAAAAAACAAGGCCTGCGCCAAAAAGTATGACGACAATAAATAAAAAAATGACCGGCAATAGCTGATCGAGCATTGAAGCACTCCTACTTTTTTAATTCGTTTTAAGTTATTCTATATATTTGAAAATTTGGATATTTTTTTTGACTTGACGCCCTTGGTCTCGTAAACCTTTTAAATTCATGGAGCTGACCTTTCCCAAAAAAATTCTGGAAGAACTTGCAACGGCCTTTTCTCA
>JBDHWX010000012.1:0-17909 GCA_039810365.1 Bdellovibrionales bacterium
TTGAAGTTCCATAGCATCGTCTTTAGAAGAAGGTCGACCATCGTCGTAATCCGTTTGAAGCTGTAAGAGCTTTTTTTCAAGAGGATCTTTGGCTGTCATTAATTTGTCAATTTCATCGTCGATTGGCTTTGCTTTTCTTAGGCTTAGGATTTCATTTTCTATTTCATCAACAAGAAGGCCTGTTCTCCAGTTGCAATCTTTTTTTAATCTTAATATGTCACCATAAATATGATCGCCGATATAGAGAATGTCATCACCACTGAGTTCAAAAGAGTTGGTCAAAATGCTTGCGCATCCCCCTTCGTAAATTCCGCCTGTCTGAAGCTTTGTTGCTGTTTCATTTAAAACGCCTTTTTGAAGATCGACTTTTTTAAGAGGTATTACCTCATAGAAAAACCTTGGTTTTTGTGCATGTGTGATCACAACTTCAAAAAGTTCAGACCAGTGGGAGTGATCTTTTAAAAATGGGTTGACGGCATTATCAAGCAAAAATTTAGTGTAGGAAAAATCAGAGTTGGTGATAATAAAAATTTTCTTTCCGTGTCTTTTAAACTTTTCAAGATTGTGAATGGTTTCTGGAGATTTATAAATATAACGATCGATATTTTTTCGCACATCATCCTTAATGCTTCCGTCGCGATGAGATTCATCCAGACACTCTAAAATATCTTTAGCAAGCTGTTCGTAGCTTGGAAGTTCAGATTGAAATTTAGCGTCTTTAAGATCTACGAGCTGGCCGTAGAGAAGGGCTGGTGAGATAGAAAAGATTGTGTCGATGGCGTAATAAGTTGGGTCTCCAAGATCAATATAAGTACTTTTATAAAGTTCTTTTTGTGTTTTAAAGTCGATGGGTTTGGTGCCGTGCTGGCTCATTCGAATACCAGAGTAGCGATTGAGTTTTAAGATGTTTCCATTTTTTGTATCCAAAACAAGGCCACGAATGGCTTTATCAAACTCAAAGGGGAGATCTTGAACTTCTTTGGGATATCCTTTTTTTTGAATAAGCTTTTGAAGAACTGACTTGTGAGCTAATTGTTCGAAATTATAAGAGTTATAACGAATCAGTGTGTGGTCCATATCAAGGCCAATATATTTAATTTTCTTAAGATTGAGCGTTCTGTTTACAAAGACTTTCTGGTGCATAGATCCTTCCGGTTGTATCATAAGGCACAAAGTGTATAGGGAATATCTCACAGAGTCAAAACAGGCTTGAGCGCGGCTCCTGGCTATGACATATTTATAGTGTTTTTACGAAAGGATTCCTATGTCTACAGAAAACCCTATTGGTCTTGATGGTATTGAATTTTTAGAATTTACAACTCCAGAGCCAGAAAAGCTTGAAAAAACGTTTTTTCAATTTGGTTTTAAAAAAATTGGACAGCATAAAACAAAAAATGTTCAGCTTTATCGACAAGGCGATATCAATTTTATCATTAACAATGAAAAAAATTCTTTTGCAGATGGTTTTAAAAAACGTCATGGTGCTTCGATTTGTGCCTGGGCCGTAAGAACAAAGTTAAAAGCCAACCAAGCTCAACAGGTAGCAGTTCAGCGCGGGGCCAAGGCTTACAAGAATCAGGAAGGAGATGCCGGGCACTTTCCTGCTATTTACGGTATTGGAGATTGTGTTGTTTATTTTATTGATACCTATGGCACTCGCAATATTTATGATCAGGATTTTGAATATGTCGGCCCAAGAGAAGTTTTAGGTGATGGTTTTTTAACTATTGATCATATGACAAATAACGTTCCTGTTGGAGAAATGCAAAAGTGGTGTGACTACTACGAAAAGATTTTTAATTTTAAAGAAAAAAGGTTTTTTGATATTAAGGGTAAAAAAACAGGTCTGATATCAAAAGTGATGGTTTCTCCTTGTGGGAAATTTTCGATACCCATCAATGAGCCAACAGATAAAAAATCACAGATTCAGGAATATATTGAGGAATATAAAGGCTCCGGAATTCAACACGTAGCACTTTTAACCAAGCACATTATTCCAACTATGGATATTGTAAAAGAAAAAGGCATTGCCTTTTTGGATTCGCCACCTCATTCCTACTATGAAATGGTGCCAGAGCGGGTACCCTGTAAAATTAAAGAAGACATGAAAAAATTAGAAGAACTCAGCATCCTTATTGATGGCGATAAGAATGGCTATCTCTTGCAAATTTTTACAAAAAATCTTTGTGGCCCTATTTTTTTTGAAGTGATTGATCGTCAAGGTCATGATGGTTTTGGAGATGGAAATTTCCAAGCTCTGTTTGATGCTATTGAACGTGATCAACAAAAAAGAGGTGTTTTATAATACCTAATCAACTCACTTTAGAGCAGGCCATGCAAAAGGCTATTAGTGAGGGGGAAAAAGGATTTGGTTTTGTGACTCCTAATCCCTTAGTGGGATGTGCTATTTTGGACTCTCAATATCGTCTTTTATCGACGGGCTACCACAAAAAATTTGGTGGTGCTCATGCAGAAATCGAAGCTTTATTGGGTCTTTCAGAAGAACAGTTAAAGGGAGCCCATGTTGTGGTGACTCTGGAACCGTGTTCTCACTACGGCAAAACGCCACCCTGTGCCGAAGCCTTAGCCAAGCTTCCCATTGCTTCGGTGACGTATGGAGTTCGAGACCCAAATCCGCTTGTTTCTGGAGGGGGAATCGAAATTTTAAAAAAGGCAGGAAAAGATGTTTTTTATCTTCAAGAGTGTCAAAACGCATGTGAAGAGCTTTCTGAGATTTTTTTGTGGAACATGCAACATAAAAAAACTTTTGTGGCACTGAAAATTGCCTCAAGCCTTGATGGGCAAATTGCTCTTCAATCTGGAGAAAGCCAATGGATTACGGGAGAAGAGGCTCGTCATCATTCTCATTATTTGCGTGGTGGTTATGATGCGATTTTGGTTGGCCGGAACACAATTTTTATTGATGATCCTATGCTTAACATTCGCCATCCACACTTTGAGGGCAAGAAGAATAAGGTTGTTGTCTTAGATCCAGAGGGACGTCTTTTAAAAAATATAAATCAGTATCAAATTTCACATGTTCATGAAAAAGAAGATATTCTTTTTGTGGTACGAGAAGATAAAAAGATAGAATCTTACGATCACAATATTATTTCGGTCGGGAGTGATTTTTCTGGACGTCTCAATTTGGAAGACTTAGTGACAAAGCTTTATGAGAAAAAAATCTTTTCTCTTTTTGTTGAGGGGGGTGCCCAAACTTATAGTGAGTTTTTATCACAAAAAGTGTTTCAAAGACTCTATCTTTTTCAGGCCCCTGTCATTATTGGTTCTAAGAATGGAAGATCGTGGAGCGAAAGTTTTTCTGTGCAAAAATTAAAAGAAAAATTACACTTGAAAAATCTTAAAAGTCAGCGGGTGGGAGACGATCTTTTTTTGACGGCAAGAATGAACGCGGAGTAAATCTAAATAAAAAGATTTTTAGCAATTTTAAGTCCTTCTAAAATAAAGGGACCGACCTGAGGGTTTTCTCGAGCTTTATTTTTTAAGTCAGAAGAAATATTTTCTAACCACTTTGGAGCGGGATGGGATTGTAGCCCAAGTTCGTAAAGTTCTAGTTTTAAGAGCCAATCTTGTGGGAATTTTTGATTAAGCTTTTCTAAAATGTTTTCAAGATTTGAATTTGAAATTCTTTTTTGTCTGATATCTCGGACTTCCTGATAAAGTTGAAAGAGTTCTTTTTGCTTTCCTGTATATTCCTTTTTTGGTACCAGTTTCTTAGAAAAATCTTCAAACTCTCCATAAGTCTCAAAATCAGCTGCACCACCATAAACAGAGGAGACTTGGGTACCAAGAACCAAATCATATTCTCCCCATGAGGGATCAAAGAGGATTTGATCTTGGTAGATTACTTTACAATTTTTAAAAGTTTGAATGAGAGGCGCCCCCCGATGCTGATAAGAATAAATAAGTTCACCTTGAAGGTTTATACCAGAGACCCATTCTATGAGAGTGATTTTTTCTTGAGTGACTTTTGATTTAATTTTTCCAACGGGGCATCCAAAACCTTCTTGATGTCGTAATTTTCCATGGTTTGGAATTTCTTTTTCACCAAGGGCAAGTTGACACGGTCCCTGAAACTTTAGGTAAATGGCATTTTGATCTTTCATCTCAATGTGTTCGAGAATGCCACTGATTTGCAGGCCCGTTTCGAATTCTACAGTATTTACGGTTTTGGCTTCCTGTGCCTTTTTTAAGCCAAAGACTCCTCCTTTTTTATAAGACATTTGTTCTGAAAAGTTTTGAAGAATTTGCGAAAGGAGTTCAAAGTTTGGGGTGACAAAAAGTTGGGGTTGAGGCTCTGTAATGTCATAGGAATATTTTATACAATCTATACTCATGGGAATCTTTTGAGTTTTGGGACTAAGTGCGGATTGACTTTCTCCAATGGAAGATAAAAGTCCGGCCCCATAAATATGGGGATCGTCGTGACCAATGAGACCGTATTCGGTTGTCCACCAACCCATTCTTGCAAGTAAGGCTGCTTCAGAAGGCTCACCCATATTGGTTGCGACAGTATCTAATTTTTTTTGGCAGATTTGAACTTCTTGTGCGGTGGCGTTGGGATGTTCTTTTATGTCGGAGAGATCACGTATGGCTGTATAGAGTTCAAGATCCTTTTTGCTAATGATGGCCTTTTTAGCAACAAGGGCATACTCTTCGAGATAACTTCGAAACTGAGGATTGGCGAGCATAGGTGCATGTCCAGCAGCTTCGTGCACAATATCCGGTGCGGGTGTATATGTGAGGTGATCTAGAGATCTCATGTCAGAGGCTATGGGTAAAATTTTATGGGCTTGCATTTCAAGAAATGCCGATGGCGGAATAAAGCCACTCACGGGAACAGCTTGCCAACCAAACTTTTGCAATTTTTTACTAATATTTTCAATACTTGGAATTTCATCAATGGTAATACCCGTTATTTCGAGGCCTTGTTTGTAGGATTCATGAGCGTGTTGAGAAAGATAGGATTTCAGTTGTCTTAAAATAAATCTCCAAGAGGCATGATCAATAGGCGTGTAATTTGTTGATTCCTGAGAAACGATATATTTTTTTAAGTGAGGAGGGAGTTTCATTATAAATAGGGATCCTTTTGAAGAAGATAGTTTTGGACATAATCGCCAATGCCCTTTTCAAGATTCCACTGGGGCTGACTTAATCCAAGTCCTAAAAGGTTTGTCATTTTGGCTTCTGTAAAATATTGATACTTGTCTTGGATTTGCTTTGGAATATCGATCCACTCTATATTCATTTTTTGATCAAGATTTTTAAAAACATTGGCGGCAAGATCAAGCCACGTTCTTGCTTGACCGTATCCCATATTGAAGATGCCATGAGTTCCTTTTTTCTGCATCAATTGCCACATCCAGCGGGTCACGTCTTTGATATAAATAAAATCACGCATTTGTTTTCCATCCTCATATTGAGGATTGTGGGATTTAAAAAGTTTAAGACTCTTTGTTTCTTGGATTTGATGAAAAGCCTTATAGACAACGCTTGCCATATCTTCTTTGTGATATTCTTGAGGCCCATAAACATTGAAAAATTTTAGACCAATACATGTTGGAGGAAGTTTTTCTTTATTCTTGAGTTCTGTTTCAAAAAACTGATCAAATAATACCTTTGACTCCCCATAAAGATTGAGAGGCTGAAGATCAAAAGCTGAGGTGTGATCGTCGTATCCCCTTTTTCCATCGCCATAGGTTGCGGCACTGGATGCATAGATAAAATGCTTTTGATATTTTTTGCACCAGAGATACAGATTTTTTGTATATTCAAAATTTGTTTCCATAACGGATTTGCGATCTGTTGCTGTCGTCGAAGAGTTGGCCCCCATATGAATAATCCACTCAACATTTTGAATGTATTTTTCTTGAGCAAGAAGTTGTAGAAGTTTAGATTGTGGAATAAATTCTGTATAGGATCTTTTTTTAAGATTTTTTATTTTAGAATCAGTATTATTAAAATCCACACAGGCGATATCGGTTATTGTGTGGGTGTTTAACTCCCACACAAAAGCACTTCCAATAAAACCAGTAGCCCCTGTTACGATAATCATGAACACCTATCTTTTGTACAGCAAGTATCATATTGAAGCTCACGTCTTGAGACAACCTAAAAATAAGTTGTTATTTCAACAAATGGCCATAAGCCATCTTATGATAATTCAGCAATTGCACTCGGTGTAAGAGAAAAGTAACAAAGCGGTGATGAGCCCTTGATTTGTCTCTGGTTTTATAGAAAAAAATTAAATTTCGTCTTTTAAAGAGCTTGTAATGACAAAAAGTTTAGACAAGAGTTTTTTGGTTGTAGGCTTTTTGCGTTTTAAAATTTCTTCTGGTTTAACTGCCTTTTTAGGAATAAGGAGCTGAGATTCTACGTAGCCTTCAATAAGCTCTTGGATATTATGAGTTGGAAAACCAGCTTTAATATTGGACACAATTTTTTCAACAATAGTAATAATAGCATTGCCGGTGGCACGGTCGGGACGATTGATAATGTGAGATCTTTCTTGCACATCTTTTAATAGACGATCAAGACTTCTTCTTCTGCGTGCCTTTTCCATTATCTCAAGATAAGTCATTTGGAGTTCTAAAAGTTTTTGTGGGTATGCTTCTTTAAATTTCTTATCTCGCGATGAGGCATTTGTGGAAATCATAATTTCAAAAATGGTTTTTCCATCTATCGGAATTCCACGAGAGGCTCTTATGAGCTGGGGAAGTTCGCGCAGGAGATCTCGCATATTGAAAATTGCGGGTCGATTAATACCGTCGGCAACTTTTTCTGGCTTGCGAACAGTTTTTATAGATTCAAAATAGCGAAAAATTTTTTCAAATTTTTTAACTGTTGGCATTTCATTTTCTAAAAGAAATTCAATGTCATTCTTGGGAAGACCAATGTTATAGAGTCGCTGTTGAAGATAGTAGTGTTCAAAGTTTTCATCAAATTCAGATAAATATATATGGTATTTAAATTCAAGAATATTTTTCTTTTTTCCTGTTTTTATAAAATCAACAATCTGAATAAAGGTCTGAACAAGTTGTCTTGTTTTAACCCGTTGTTCGTTGAGATTGGTTGAAAAACGGTCAACGTCATCATAACGATATTGATCGTGGCGAAGTCCAAACTGTCGAATAGATCCGTAGTCGATGATTCCAGCATTTGCTAAAATGTTGTCGCCATCCCAATCCAGCCAAGCAAAGATATAATCGACTTCTAAACGAGACATAAACTTTGAAAAACTTGTTATAATATAATTTAAAAATTGATCGTACTTGTTTTTATGATTTGAAAACACCCATTCTTTATTTTTAATTTGTCGATCAATAAAATAATCAACAGATTTTTTTAAATTTTCTAAATCATTTTGTTTTAAGAAAGTAAAAAGGTGGGCTGGGCGAATAAGATTGGGAGCAGCTCGCACACCTATGGCTACTCCTTTTCCAAGATCAATGATGGCAAGAACTCTTTCCGTTTGAATTTTATTAAAGTGAAAAATTTCTGATGAGATAGCCGTGCCATAAAGTTCGTCAATTTCCATTTGCCCGCAACCGTAACCAAAACTTTCGTTTCCTGTTTGTAAAAATTTATTAGCTTGAACGGCACCCGGGGCAAGTCTTGTCACGCCAGTTCCGCGGCTTGAAATATCCCAAAGCTTTCCATTGTGTTGGATATAGCCATTCCAAATGCTTCGTCCGTCACCAGAAGTTTTTCCCGAACGTGAGGGATGTTGAAGTTGCAAATAGCGCGTAGCCATATAGAGATTTTTCTTTACTACAGATGGTAGATAGTGGATGCCATTTTTTTGCTCGAACTCGTTAATAATTTGAAGCGAAAACGTTTTGATAATTTTTTTTTCAAGTTCACTGTTCATTTGATGGGGGTGATCTGGTGAAATAAGCCCCATTTCTTTAGCTAGACGATAATTAAAATATGTCACGACTCCTTTGTTGAGTTCGCGAACAGGGTAAAGCACCACATGTTTGTCAGAGAGATTTTGCCAAGGGTGACGACCATCGATACCATCAAACTTAATGTATTGATCTGTTTTGCTATGCCTTCTGGGGGGGAGCTTTGTTGATAGTTTTAATGCTTTTTTCATAGCAAAAAACTTATCGGGCCAAGTGTTGATTTATTTAATAATAAGACAAGACAATGGCCTAGTTTTTTGATTTAAAAACAAAAATTATGACCTTTGTCTTGTATTGAGACGCTTTTGAAAAATAAAGAATTTGTTCACAGCAGGAAGGTTATAAGCAATGGCTTCAAGATGATGATTTGAAATAGGTTCATTTAAATGCTCTCTAATAATCTTGCAGGAAAATAGCGGCAAAACCACCACCGTAGCTTCTAAAGTTTGTGGTTTGCCCTAGGTAGGCGCGGGCGGCAAGATGAAGAACATTGCCAGCATAAACATGAACGCGCAAATCCCACTTGGCATCCACGGTACTTGAGTTTTGATCCAGGATTTGAGTTGTGCCTGGCGCCGCATATTCTTGTGCCAAATAGTGATTTGTTGAATATATTTCTTGAAACAATTTATGAGAAATAGAGGCACCGTTAAAAACACCTTTTCCCCCAAAGGCGTTCATTGGTTTAAAGAAATACTTTTTTCGCAATTGCCAAACGTCTTCAAGACTTTTCTGATTCATTACGAAAACTTCTGGAATGATTGCTTTTATCAAAAAGGCTTCTTCTTGTTTGATATATTTTTTTAAAAAAGATTCGTCGCTGAGAAGAAGGAGTCTGTTTTTATCAGCTAATAGTTGGTATTCTTCTGGATGAGGGCTTATGCAGCAAGTCTTTTTTATGTAGGCCGCTTTGAGTTTTGGTAAATGATCAAAAAAGAAATCGGTGTCGCGGTTATATATAAAATCAAACTTTTGCGGGTCAACGGTTGAGCTATCTTCGATAGAGCAATCCCATCCATAATTTTTAAAAAAATCTTTATACATAAGAAACTCAAAATAGGCTCGTTGTTCTTTGGGATTGTTGTCGATGAGAGCCATTTTGGAAAAATTTGTTTTACCAGAAAAAAGTTGCCATTCGGTAAGAAAGCTTTTTTGCAGGAGTTCCAGCGAATTTTTGATGGGGCGAGGATAGTTTTGTGTTTCGTGAATGTAATCGGTGAGAAGAAACGATGTCAGAAAATGAGAGGCATTGGTGTTAATTTCAATGAGCTTTATGTTGTTTTCGTGGATATGAAAATCAAAGCTCATCAGAACAGAATAGTTGGCGTGTTGAGGTGTGTGACCTAGAATTTCTTGTTGATAGGCGACCTGATTGCGAATTTTATAAATTATAGAAATAAATTTTTTTATTTTTTCGAAATGTTGGTGGGATAAAGTAATGGGACGAAAGTTAAAAAGATAAGGCGAGGGAGTTTGTGATTCAAATGCGTACCGAGAAAAACTATGATGATCTTTACAAAATTGAAGAAACTCCTGATACATTGAGGATTCCGTTGAAAAATAAAAATGCCTTAGGAGAATCTAAGGCATTTTGTTTGTTATAATTTATTAGTTAGGCTTAACAAATTTTGCGCCTGGCTTCCAACCCGCGCCACAAAGTTCCCCTGATTGTAGTGCTGAAAGAACTCGGATCACTTCGTTAACGTCGCGGCCGACGTTTAAGTTGTTAATTCCCATATATTGAATAATGCCCTCTGGATCGATGATAAAGGTTCCGCGAGTGGCAACGCCTTGGTTTTCAAGAAGGACTCCGTAATCTCTGGAAAGTCTTTTTGTGATGTCTCCAAGAAGAGGATAGCCGAGTTCTTTTAAGTCATCTTTTATCCATCTTTTGTGGGAGTGAACAGAATCAATTGAGGCACCAAGAACGACGGCATTTTTTTCTTTAAATTTAGGTAGCTCATCACGAAACTGCAAAAGCTCTGTGGGGCAAACAAATGTAAAATCAAGAGGGTAGAAAAATAAAACAACCCACTGTCCTTTGTAGTCTGAAAGGCTCACGTCTTTAAAATCGCCTCCATTAACAACGGCTGGTACTGTAAACTGCGGGGCAGGATGACCGATCATTGGCATGACATAACTCCTTTTTTGATTTATTTAAGATACATCTAAACTTTTAGACCACTCTTGGAGAGTTTTCTAGTGAAAATCATTTCGTGGAATGTCAATGGTATCAGAGCTGTTCATAAAAAGGGATTCATGGATTTTTGGCACTCTTTTAAACCCGATATTCTTTCGGTTCAAGAAACCAAGGCCCATCAAGCCCAGCTAACAGATGAGATACTTCATCCTTCGGGATTTTTAAGTTATTGGGCAGAGGCTCAAAGAAAAGGGTATTCAGGTGTTGCTACTTTTTTAAAAGAGCCAGTAAAAGATGCCGTTATTGGAATTGGAAACTCAAGATTTGATGACGAAGGGCGTGTTGTTGTAACCCAACATGAAGGCTTTAGTCTTTTTAATATTTATTTTCCAAATGGTGCTAGGGGGCCTGAACGACATCAATATAAAATGGAGTTTTTGAAATACTTAAATGAAACTCTCAAGCCGCGAGTACAAAGGGGAGAGCCCATCATTGTTGTTGGCGATTACAATGTGGCACCTGCAGATATTGATATTTATGATCCTATCAAACATGCGCGCACCAGTGGTTTTTTGCCTGAGGAAAAGGAATGGTTTCAAAGTTTTTTAAAGTTGGGTTTTATTGATACTTTTCGCCATCAACATCCAGGAGAAAAAAACCGTTACAGTTGGTGGAACCAAATGGAGCGAGCAAGACTGGGTAATCGTGGCTGGCGCATTGATCTTATTTGTATAACAAAAAATCTAGAAAAATATCTTGTGAGCTCTGATATCCATGACGATATCGAAGGGAGTGATCACTGCCCCATCTCCATCACCCTCTCCTAAAAGGTGCCAGCCGCTTTTTGGGTATTGAAGGAAAAATTTTTCATAAACAAATCAAGACAACATGTCTTGTAAGAAGTGTGATTTGATGAACCTTCAATTGCTTACAAGATCCTCACTAACAAAATTAATTAAAGCGAGAGTAGAAATCTCAAAATAAGACTAAAGTTTTGTTCGCGCACAACCGATACAATGCGTCGTGATTTTAAGATAATTTAAGAAAAATAGTTGCAAACTGGAACCAATTAGTGTGTAAATATTTCAACTCGAGTCGACATCTTTAACGAGGGGGAAGAAGATGAAGATACCAGAAAAGGTAATCAAGCAGTGCAAGGAAAAGCTACTGGAAGCAAAGATGGACATTTTGAACCGCTTCCGTGACGCGAGAAGTAACCTAATGAACTCAGACGATAGTCGTGGGGGCGATGAGGCCGATCAGACCATGAGATTAATTGCTGAAGGCGAGTACCTTTCTCAGCAAGAAAGACTTAGACAGCGTCTGGCCGAAATCGAAGCGGCCCTTGCTCGCATTGACAAGGGAACCTTTGGCCTTTGCGAAGAAACAGAGGAGTTTATTGAAACGGAAAGGCTTTTGGCTATTCCGTGGACAAGGCTCTCTATCGAAGGGGCTGAGATTCGCGAATCTGTCGATAAAAGATACGCGCGATAACTTCGTTTAAAATAGAGCAGAACAAGAGAGGGCTTCCATTTTGGAAGCCTTGTTATTTTGTACTGCACTTATTCCAAGAACTCGCTCCGACATTTTATGTCTTAAGAGCTTATCCATTTCGTCAAGTCCTACGCGAAAACTCGCACCCGGTTTAAAGTGTCTTGCAACAACTTCTTGAATAATGGTTTCTTGATCTTCTGGCGTTAGCGTTTCTTTTTGTAAGCGATAAATTTCTTTAAGAGAATTTGCCATCTGTAGTTTTAAAACTCCTGAATATTCTTCTGCTGTTTGTGGCGGAACAAAAGGGACAATATTGCGACAGCGGTCAATGAGATATTCTGAAAGTCCATCTGCGAGCATGGCAGAGACAAAAGCATTACCCTTAGGGCTCACGACTTCTTTTTCTTGAGCTAAAAATCCAATAGATGGTTTTTCTTGAGTGGCATTGGCTCCAGCATTGGTACCAAAAAATATGGTTGTGTGAGATGTGTCCACACGAACATAGTTTTTAGCCCCTAAGTTGCGACCAAGAGAACCTTCTTCTAGGGTTACAGTCTTATCGTCAAGAAAAGCCAAAAGAGTATTTTGAATGTAGCTTGGCGTTTTTTCAATTTCATCAAACAAAAAAACTGTAAATGGGTTTTTACGGATTTGTTGGCCGACCTCATTTAAGAAATCTTGCGGAGATTTACCAACATATTGTGGCATTGAGATTCTGTAAAAAGGAAGCCCAATAGATTCGGCGTAAACTCGTGGGATATAGGTTTTTCCAAGCCCCTTTGGACCAGAAAATAAAATTCGTCCTTGTGGTTTTGTCGGATCGTTAAGTTGGGTCATAAGGAGTCTTGCTTCAAGCTTTAACAGTTCCTTGACTTCATTCATTCCAAACACGCGGCTATTGAGATCTTTTTCAAATTGACTAAGAAGTTCGGGGCGAAGATTGGGATCAAAAAAGGCCATTGGGATATTATAAGTTTGAGAAGCAATAAGTTCAATATCCCTTGGAGATAATGATGTGGGATCTTTTCCCTCAACAAGAGTGTCGGCATAAACGGTATCCAAAAGCTTTGTAGCTTTGGAAACATGAGATCCGGTGGGGTCAAATTTAGCGGCTAAATCCCGAACGCGTTCATAGGAGTTATCCGAAAGAGCAGGTAGTCCTTGTTTTTTACTCCATTCTCTCATCATAGCAAGAATCATCTCAGGCGATGCAGAAGCTTTATCGACACGAGAAATTCTGCGTGATAATGCAGAATCACCAACAAACATTTGGGCATCTTCATTGGTTGTTGTTCCTAAAATTTTAATAGAGCCATCGGCCAAATAACTTTTTATATATTCAAAAAAATCATTTTCATTGCCTGAGTGTCGGCCGGCCCCACGAAGGGAATGAGCTTCATCTATATAAAGAACAACGGGATTGTTTCTTGCATATTCAGCAAGGGCATTCACACGAGATTCAAAAGTTCCGGTGTATTTTGTTCCGCCAGAAAGGCTTGCTGCTCGCACCTCTAAAAATCTTGTATATTTAGGAATTTCAGGAAACTCTCCATTTTTTACTTTTTTAATAAATGACTTAACAAGCTCTGTTTTTCCAGATCCAGCTTCTCCTACGACAAGAGTAAAGCCGTTTTCTCTCTTTAAAAGAGATTTTCTGATGTTTTTGATTTCCTCCGGAAAAGAGGGCTCATAAATTTTATTATCGGATGCTAGCTCTGTGCCGATTTCTGGAAAAAATTTTTCTACAACTTCTCGAACTTTTGAAGTTCTTCCCTCTGCATCTGTTATCTTTTTATCAAGATTTTGAAAGCGGCTTTCTTCAAGAGCCGATTCATCATCTGGACGGTCTAAAACCTTTTCAAAAGTTTGAAGATTGTAAGCGATACTATTATTTACTCTAAAAAAAACGGGCTCCGATGGAGAAAGAGCATCAAAGCTATAGATAAAATCTTTGGGTAAGTTTTCTATAGACAAAGAAGCTCCGTCTTCTCGTACAATAAAAGCATGGCGGTTGTGAGTAAAAAGATCGGCGTAAATAAGAAGATAAAATGTCTGGCCATTCACCGAAGTCACGGTCTCTTTAGAGGTATCGCGATAAAAATATTTAGGAGAGTTTTGTGCATTTTGAACTCTTAGGGCGCGCTGTTCGAGATTTAAAGAAGAGGATGGAAGAGTTGCGAGAGTTCCATTTTTTAGAACAACATAGATTCGATTTTCGACACTGATACTGATATAAGGAGCATTGGCTTCTTGGTATTGTATCAAGATGGGGGCAAAGGTTTTTGCACTATTATTGTCTAGAATCACAGTTGGGAGGCTCTTTGTTTCGGATTGTGGGAAATTAATATTTAAAGTGTCAGGCTTTGTGGTCAAAAGAAGTTTTCTTGTTTTGCCAGATTCATAATAGATTCCATCATCGATGATAAAAACAACCCGGCTATTATCATCAAATTTATAAGAAAACTCCCTTTGTTTGTCTTTTGTTGTAGTTGCGTAGTCTGCATCGCCTGATCTAACTATGTCGTCAGCTGGGGATATGGAAGGAGTTAGGATTAGAAAAAATGAAAAAAGGGCAACGATAAATAATTGCCAGTACGTGTAGCGTCTATAGTTTGTAACCATCGAAAACCCCTCGTGTTACGTATGAAAATGAAGTTACCCTTATTTATGTAAAAAAGAATATAGTCTTAATAGCGAAAAATTGAAAAATACTCACCAGTTTCTACGGGATCATGTCATTGTTACAGGATCGTTTGGGTTTTCTATAATTGAATTTTATGGGAGGCTATGCCTTTAACTTATAAAAACCTTGGGTCACCATGCTCCAGCCACAGAGCTTGTATAAAACTCTAGCGCCCACATTGCCGTTCCATTCGTCATTGTTTATGCCCGCGGAGACTTCGACAAGGTCAAAGCCAATAATTTTTTTACCTTGCTCGTGAATTGTCGAGAGTAAAACTAGCATTTGTTCAAAGCTCAACCCACCAGGAACGGGGGTGCCAGTACCAGGACAAAGTGTGGGATCAAGTCCATCGATATCAAAAGAAATATAAATATTTTCTGGAAGTTGAGAAATGGCTTCGCGACAAATCTCAAGCCAGCTTCGACCAGAGAGGAGTTCTTTTTTTGTTGGAATGTCAAAATAAGTATGAAATTTCTCGGGAGTTTGTTGCATAAAGGTAACTTCTTCTTCGCAAAAATCACGAATTCCAAATTGAATTATTTTTTGCGGCCCGTATTTAAGTTTTGAAACATTATTCATGATAGAAGCATGGGAATCTTGAAAGCCTAAATAGGCCTCTCTTAAATCAAGATGGGCATCAATATGAATTAAACCAAAATTTCCTTTTGTGAACTCACCAATAGCTCGTATCGCCCCAAGGGGAGTTGAGTGATCGCCACCAATGACGCCAAACATTTTGCCAGACTTCAGCACAGATTTGGCCTGAGCATAAACGTAGTTGTTCATCTCGACACAAGCCTTGTTGATATTTTTTTGTAAAGTGAGCTCTTGTTTGTTGAGTGATTGAGAGGCTTGTAATTTTTTATAAAGTTTGGTGGCTTGTTTTCGTAGTTTATTATTTTGTATTTTTAAATTTTTATTGATGGGTAACATAAAATAGCCACATTCAAAGGCATTTTGTGTTTCGATATCAAAAAGATCGACCTGAGAGCTTGCTTCAAAGATTAACTCTGGACCAAGAGCAGTGCCACTTCCGTAACTTGCAGTGACCTCCCAGGGAACAGGAATCAAAATTAACTTTGCGTTTTTTTCTTTTGTTTCTAGACCGAAGATTTGCATGTCTCATTATTTAATTCATTGAGATTTCAAAGGCAATCCCTTAACCTAATGAAAGAGGTACATCATGAGATTTTTCATCCATCTTTTTGCGATTTTGTGTTCTTTTTTATTTGTTTTATCAACCCAGGCCGTGGAGCGACCCCAAGGTGGAGCTTTTACAGTGGCTCTTGTGCAAGAGCCTAACACGTTAAATCCGATAAGTTATAGTGATGGTTATGCTCCGGCGGTTTTTGGTTATTGTGTTGATACACTTTTAAATCGCAATATTGATACATGGGAATGGGAACCAGGCCTTGCCGATAAATGGGAGATTTCAAAAGATCATAAAGTTTTTACGTTTCATCTTCGTGATGGCTTAAAATGGTCAGATGGAAAACCCTTAACTACAGAAGATGTGAAGTTTAGCTTTGATGCCATAAAAGACAAACGTTACAAGGCCCTTTCTAAAATGCCTTATCTTGAGGGTGTAGATCGAGCAGAAATTGTTGATGCTCAAACGATTAAGTTTATTACAAAAACGGACTACTATGATAATTTTGATGTTGTCGCAAGTGGTATTGTAACAGTATTGCCCAAACATATTTATCAAGATCCCAATGCCAAGCTTGGAAAAACCATAACGGGTTCTGGCCCCTATATGCTGGATACTTACGAGAAGGGAAGAAGAATTATTTTAAAAAGAAATCCTCTTTGGTGGGGCTGGGATGATGCCAAAAAACGTGGCGAATATAATTTTGATAAAATTATATTTCGATTTGTGGATTCTCCCAACGTACAGCTTGAGATGCTAAAAAAGGGCGACATTGATTATATGGATCTTCAGCCCGAACAATATGTGCAGCAAACCTCTGGCCCCGAATGGGGAAAAACAGTCATTAAGGTGAAAACAAAAAATGAGGGTCCTAAGGGTTATAACTGGATTGGTTACAATCTTAAAAAAGATATATTTCAAGATCAAAAGGTAAGACTTGCCATTGCCCATCTTGTGGATCGAGATTTGATGATTCAAAAATTTAAATTTGGTTTATCAGAAAAAACCAAGGGACCGGGACTTTCTTCGGAATATCAATCCAAAAATTTAAAAGCTATTGATTTTAACCCCAAAAAGGCACTTCAAATTTTAACAGAAGCGGGTTGGTCTGATAGTGATAAAAATGGAATTTTAGATAAGATAATCAGTGGAAAAAAAGTAGAACTCAAATTTGAAATTCTCATTGCAACAGATATTTGGACAAGGTATCTCACGGTTTTTAAAGAAGACGCAAAAAAAGTGGGTGTTTCGATTGCGATCAAGCAAGTGGAATGGAACACTTTTTCTAGACTCTTAAACGAAGGAAAATTTGATACTGTGGCCATGGCTTGGGGTGGCGGCGGCATTGAGTGGGACCCTAAGCAGATTTGGCACTCTAGCAGCCGTGGTGGGGGATCCAATTATATTGATTATTCAAATGCAGAAGTGGATAAGCTGATTGATGAGGCAAGGCTTATTTGGGATCGTAAAAAAAGGGCTAAGGTTTTACAAAAGGTCAATGATCTCATTGCCGGAGATGTTCCTTATATCTTTTTATTTAATCCCAATGTAGCGCTTTATGCCCATCGTGCTTCGATTCAAAAGGCAAAAGATACTTATAAGTACAGTATTGGAACTTCATTCTGGTGGACAAAAAAATAAATGTTAAAATATTTGTTAAGACGGTTATTACTCATCATACCCACACTTTTTGGCATAACTCTGGTTGTTTTTTTTATTATCAATCTTGCGCCCGGTAGCCCTATCGAACAAAAAATTCAACAAATTCGTTTTGCGGGTGGAAGTGCGGGTAGTGCTAATACGTCTGTTTCAGAAGAGGTTGTTGAAGCTCTTAAAAAGCAGTATGGTTTTGATAAACCCGTTTATGTGCGCTATTGGATATGGCTAAAGAATTTATCAACACTCAACTTTGGCGATAGCTTTTCATATGAAGAACCTGTCACAAGTTTGATTGCAAGTAAATTTCCAGTTTCGATTCAATTTGGTATTGTCTCGTTCTTGTTGAGCTATCTTATTTGTATTCCCCTTGGAATTTTAAAGGCCATTAAAAATGGCTCCGAATTTGATTGGATTTCAAGCTTTGTTTTGCTGATTTTGTATTCTATTCCTTCTTTTATGTTGGGAATTTTAATGATTGTTTATTTTTCTGGTGGAAGCTTTCTTAATATTTTTCCTATTGGGGGCCTTTTATCTGATAACTATGAAAGTCTCACTTTTATGGCAAAAATTTGGGATAGGATTCATCACGCCATACTTCCGCTCACTTGTTATATGATTGGCAGTTTTACAACACTCACGCTTTTAATGAAAAACTCCCTATTAGATGAGATTTCCAAGGACTATATTCGTACCGCTCGTGCCAAGGGCTTAGATGAAAAAGTAGTTTACTTAAAACACGCTCTTAGGAATGCGCTTATTCCTATTGCAACAGGGTTTGGGAGTTTTGTGAGTGTCTTTTTTGCAGGAAGTCTTTTGATTGAAAAAATCTTTCAATTAGACGGCATTGGTCTCTTG
>JBDHWX010000013.1:0-17660 GCA_039810365.1 Bdellovibrionales bacterium
AGATACGATTGCAAACAATACCACAGTTTCCGCAGGCCTTGGATTTAAGTATAAGGGCCTTGTTTTAGATGGCGTTCTTGCGGCTTCTACCACTGGAGATGTGAATGGATCAAGCTTCTTATCAAAAGCGGCTCTCACTTATAATTTCTAAGTCGGGAGATGAACATGTTCATAAAAAAAATTCTTTTTATTCTTTCAGCAGGTATTTTAATACTTGCTGGATGTGGTGGAGAGCCAGTATTAAATAACTCTTACGGTCATTTTAATTCATCTGATGTTGGTACTATTCTCACGACTGTTTTGGATGGAATGAATTCTATGAAAATGCCAGCAGGTGGTACAAGTTTACCTAATTATGCTCCTGGTGGCACGGCTGGTCCTCAGCGAAGTGGGGTTGCCACTGGATTTGCAGGTCCATCAGCAAAGTCTGCAAGATCGAGTATCTTTGACTCTTGTACAACAAGAGGGGGAATCCATGTCGATAATGATGGTGATGGTGTAGATCAAGAGAGTTCTTACCGTTTTAATTGTCGACTTTCCAGTGATCAAACTCTTGTGGGAACACAAGTGTATCGAGATCTAAATGATAGCTTGGCTCTTCCCGACGGGGGATATTCTTTGGATTTTGATTTTGTTTATCAGGAGGGGCCCGGTGTTCGGAAGTACTCTCATAAGGGAGCGTTCCGATATATCAAAGATCATTCGTCATCTTTATACGAATCTCGTTATAAACTCGGTATCGATGCTCGCGGATCTACGGGGACTAAAAACGTTACGTTTGAATCAAATTGGAAGTATCGTATTACTCCTGTTAGCGCAACCGAACAAGATGTTGAGATAACAGGTTTTTTTGGCGCCAGCGGATATTCAACGGAGACTGGTGATCCTTTCCCAAGACTTGATGTTGGACTACAAGTAGAATCTGAAGATTTGGGAATAGGAACATGTGCCCCTCCCGGTTCTGGAACAGGATACAATCGAGGAGTTATTCGATTAACTGATACGAGGAGAAACATACTTTCTATTACGTTTATATCTTCTTGTGGTCCAGAGGTTGCATATAACGGAAGAGGTCTTGCGTTTTGATTATTGATCTTACAAAAACTATTTGACGGGGAGGCTTAGGCCTCCCTTTTATATTTTCAATCTCTGACTTACGTCCATAAATTTGAGTTTTTGTAAGAGTTTTCCGATACAAAAACTGTATGGATATCAAGGCAGTTTGGAACTCGCTTGTGAATATTGCAGCGGTTTCAAAAACAAAAGTCGATCATCGTGCTAAGACAGAGGCAAGCTCTGAAAAAGATACTCAGCTTGGCTATGGTCAGGAAGAAAGTGGCCAGCATCGAATGACTCAAGAAGAAGTTGATGCCGTTATTGAGTATTTAAAAGGTCTTGATGGAGTTAAAGAAAATAATCTACAAATTCGCCTAGATAAGACAAAAGACCGATTTGTACTCTATGTAGAAGATATCCATGGCAAGACAGTCCGTCGGATAGCAGAAAATGAGATGTGGTCACTCTATCAACGTAAAAATTCAACTAGCGAAGACAAAGGCCAAATCTTTAATAAAGCCATGTAATCAATGAATCTGACAAAAGTCAGATGCCATATTATTGGCTCGCAGTTTTTTCTCCTTTTTGAGAAGATATAGGAAAGATCAGGAGGATCTTTTAAGAGTTCAAGGAGGAGCTGTGGCAATCACATTTGGTGGTATTAATACCGGTTTACCGCCGAATCTTGTGGATCAACTTGTAGAAGTTGAAAAGCAGCCTATTAAAAATCTTGAACAAAAAAAACAAAAAACACAAAATAAATTAAATCTTGTCAATCAACTCGATGAAAAAGTTCAGGCCATTACAAAAACTCTAGGGCAACTTGCAAGTACACGCGGGTTTAGTAACTTAAAAGTTGTTTCTGGTGATCCTACGATTTTAGATGGGACAGCCGATCCAGAACTTGCGCCCAACGGAAACTGGAATATAGAAGTCATGCAACTAGCCAATAAGGCGGCAGCTTTATCAAACGGTTTTCCAGACGATGATAAAACACAATTGGGTGTTGGATACTTTAAATTCAAGACTCCGAATGGAACAAAAGAAGTTTATATTGACGGTGCAAGCAGCACTTTAAAGGGAGCCGCCCAAAAAATTAATCAAGCAGGCCTTGGCTTTCAGGCCTCGGTCATTAAAGATAGCAAAGATAAAGATAATCCCTATCGGCTGATGGTCAGTGGAATGAAGGTTGGTGAGGATAACTCCATTGAATATCCAACACTTTATTTTTTGGATGGCGATCAAGATTTTTATTTTGATGAAGAAAAGCCCGCTCAGAATGGTAAGATCAAGCTTGATGGTTTTGAGCTAGAGGTTGATAGCAATAAGTTGAACAATATTGTACCAGGACTCACATTAGATCTCAAGCAAGCAGCACCTGGTAGAACCATTAGCATTGGTGTTTCAGAAGATAGAGAAGTTGTTTCGGGAAAGATCAAAGACTTTGTTGAAAAAGCAAATGATGTTTTGTCTTTTATTCAAAAACAAAATCAATTAAACGAAAAATCTGATACATCACAAACTCTTGGAGGAGACGCTGTTTTAAGAACAGTCGAAAATAATTTGCGTCAGATGATTCAGGGAGCTCAATATACGGGGAGCAAAGTGACAAGCCTTAATCAATTAGGTATTACATTTAATAGGAACGGAACCATCGACTTAGATCAAGAAAAATTCAACAAAGTTCTTGCAGAGTCACCAGCAGATGTACGTCAATTTTTAGTTGGAGATGGTTTTAAAACGGGCTTTATTCCTGGTGTAAAGAATACGATTGCTAGAATATCAAATCTTACCTTCGGAGCGATTGGTCTTAAGAAACAAGGGCTCCAACAACAAATTTCTCAAATGGATCAGCGTATTGATAATATGACTCGAATGGTGGAGCAGAAGGAAAAAACACTGAGACAGCGTTTTGCAAATCTCGAAGAAACAATGTCAAAACTAAAATCACAAGGAAACGTATTAAATGAAAAATTAGGAGGCCCATCGGCAGGTGCTCTTAACTTTGGAGGCGCAAGTCTTGGAAGTGGAATTTAAGAAGGAAGTAAATGACAAATACTGCTTATAAAAAATATAAAGAAACGGCAATTCAAAGTGCAAGTAAAGAAAAAATACTTTTGATGCTTTACGAGGGAGCAATAAAGTTTGTTAAGCTGTCTATACAGGCATTAGAAAAAAATCAGATAAAAGATAAGTGCGAAAATATCGGAAGAGCTTACGATATTATTTTGGAGTTGAATAACTCCCTAGATCATAAGGTTGGGGGAGCAGTGGCAGGTCAATTAGAGCAGCTTTACATGTTTATGACAGATCGGTTGAGTCATGCCAATATTCACAATGATGTCGAGAGTTTAAAAACCGTACAGAAATTATTGGAAACACTTCATCAAGGATGGGCAGAAGCAATTCAAAAACTCAAAAATGAAACTAAGGGATAATTGTGCAAGGATATTTGTGGGGAGGTTCTATGATAGAAGAAATAATTCACCTACTTGGTGAGAGGAACAGGTATCTTTTGCAATTCTGTTCTTTAAATGATGTTCAAATTAATCGGCTTAAAAATGATCATTATGATCAAATAAGTGAGTTTTATCTCATGCGAGAGAGAATTCTTGCTGTCATTGAAAAAATAGAATTACTCATTGAGCAAAAGTCAGAAAAGATAACAGGTGATATTTCAGACATCCACAAAAAAGAAATTGAAGCATTGCTTGCTGAAAAAGATGAAACTATAAAAAGTATTTTGAATCAAGATCTCAACATTTTAGCATCTATAGAAAAACAGAAGACCAATATTATTTCTGAGTTGAAAACTCTTAAGCAGGGCAAGAGAGTTATTTCCTCTTATAGATCGGGAATAAAACATAATAAGGTGGACGAAAAAATATAACAGTCGCTTTGACATGAAACCATATTTTACAGTCCACTATGACTTTTGTCTTGATCTTTTAGTCAAAAAAATGACGTTAAAATAAAAAACAATCAGACTTCTGACTAAAAAAATCTATTAACTTCATTTTTTCTCGATCCCACTCTTGGCATCTTTATTGCTTTTCTAATTTGTGTAACGAAAGGCGATTATGCAAACGCAACTTCATACACAGGAAAATGAGATTCACCAAGAAAAGACGAATTTATTAAGTCAATTTGATGAAAGCTTTCTTTTTAAAAATGCTTTGATTTTAGTAGATCATGGGGACTATGACCTAGCTCTTAATCTTTTTGATACAATATTAAATGAAAACGAGAATCATACGGAATCATTAAAGTGGTCGGGCTATTGCCATAGTCAAAATGGAAACACGGCCAAAGCTATAGAGGCATTTTTTAGGTTGGTTAAATTAAGCCCAACAGAGGATAATCTATTTTATCTTGCAGAGTCGTTTTATGTGGCAGGGCAAGATGCGTTGGCTCAAGAGTATTATGAGCAAGCGCTCAAAGAGATTGATTATGAGAGTCCTCATCTTTTTCAAATATATAAAAATCTAGGGAATATTAGTGTTAAATCTAAAGATTTTGATAGTGCAGAAGAATTTTATAATAAGGCGTTTACGATCATACAGAACTCTGATGATCTCTATGTCAACTATGGAACACTTGAGCTACAAAGAGGGAATCACAATGCTGCACTAGAAAGATTTCAAAAGGCGCTTGAACTAAACATTAAAAACGATAAGGCGTGGTGTGGTCTTGCAATGATTTATCGTTTGCGAGGAGACTTTGAATTATCATGGGGAGATTTGCAACAGAGTCTTGAAATTAACCCTGATAACATTGTAGCGCTTAAACTTTGCGTAGACTGGGGCCTTTTAGAAAAAGACTATGATTTTCCAATTCAAGCACTCGAAAAATTTTTGGCACGTTCAAAGGCGCCACAAATTGATTGGACTTATACATATGCGGGACTTCTTTATCATTCTGGTGACTGGCAGGAATGTCAAAAAGTGATCAATATTATTCTTCAATATAATCCAGACTATCAGCCCGCACGCGATTTACAAAAAAGAATAATTGAAAAACAAAATTTATAAAAGGTTGAGACGGTGCAAGTCGTTATTTTAGGAATTTTGAATAATAAGGAATTTCTTGTAGGCCTTCCCTTTGTACGAGGGATAAGCGACTTGTATCCTTTAGATAAAATTCACATAAAAAAAAATGATATATCAATTAACTTTCAAAAGCATTGTCCCTTTGTACATCTTTTAGAGGATCCTTCCATAGAGAAATATGATATTGTTATTGATATTCGGGAAAGAAGAGTCATATCAAAAACAGACGGTCCCGTCTTGTTTTCGCAAGAAGACCACATCCCGCAGCATGATATTGATAAATTACTGGGAGCCATTCCGAATCATGTTCGAAGAAGAAAAATATACTTAAAAGAAACGGAAAAGGGAATTCGTGACTTAAGTTTAATATCAGACCGAGAGTTTGATGTCGCAATTTATCCGTTTATAGAAAATAAGAATGTCGATCAACAAATTAAAAACTGTCAGAACTTTATTTCACATCTTTTACAAATGAATAAGAATCACAAGGTCTGTATTGTAGGTTTTGAGGAACACGGGGAGAGTCTTAAGGCCATTCGAGAACAATTCAAAAATGATGTAAGAATTCAGACAGAGGCATGCAATCTAGAGCAGATGTTCTCTCTATTGAATCGTTCAGCATATGTTTTGTGTGGGGACACTTTTATTAAGCATCTTGTTCAAAATGAGGACACAATTTTAATAGAAGTAGTGGGGCAAAATTTTAAAACTTTTAAAGATAGTTCTTATAAAGAAAATAATATTTTAATTCGATTTAAGAAAAATATAGAAACGAAACTAGTTTATACATACGATGAAATTATTTTTAATAACAATTCTCATTTATTGGCGTATATTGTAACAGCCATCCTCGATGAGGACAGTGAAAAACTGCAATGGTTTGCAGAAAAGTATGCGGCTATTACAGAAATTTTTAAAGTCAAAATTGATGGCACCATTGGGATACGGCATCTTCCCATTTATTGGTCGGCGCATAATATATTGCGAGTCTTGATGGAAACCTCCATGCGAATGAGGGCGACAGGGATAAGCTCTTCTCATCTAGCCGAGGAATTTTATTTTTTTATCCATGACGATAGTGATTTTTCTCAGGAACGGATTTTAGATGAGCTCGGGAATATACAAAAATTTTTAGAGCAAGTCGTTATATTTTTTAAAAAATCCAGTGATTTTGAAAAGCAAGCAAAGATACGCAATCGAGAGGTTAATAGTCTTTGGGATGCTATTTTTGTTTCGACCCAAGAGGTTGATGAGGTTGTCTGTGCTTTGTTCTTTATCCGTCAGGTTATCAATGTTTCGGGTCAAAAACTTCTTGAAAATTTACCGATGACAGTTCCTTATTATTCCTAAATAATATGAGAACTGTGGTAGAGAATTCAAATCCTTCCGAAAAACCGTTAATTTTATGGGTAGATGATGATCCCCTTGTTTTGTCTTCTGCACGAAGGCTCCTGGGGCTTCACGGTTTTGGAGTACTCACAACCGAAAATCCTAATGAGGTTTTATCCTTACTAGAAAAAAATGAAGTTTTGGTTCTTGTTGCTGACCAGCGGATGCCACAAATGACAGGTATTGAGGTATTAAAGTTAGCCAAGGAAAAATATCCATTAGTGGCAAGGGTGATGATAACCGGCTTTTATAACAGATCGCTCTTAGAGGAGGCCGTTAATACCGCAGGCGTTTTTAGATTTATCACGAAGCCGTGGTCCGAAAATGAATTGATCAATGATATTCGACAGGCAATGGATCATGCAAGGCAGATTCAGAAAAATCAGATTCTTACCAATGAAATTCGTAAACAAAATCAAATGCTTCAGCAGTTGACTGATAACCTTGAAAATATAGTTTTTGATAGAACAAAGGAAGTTAATAAATCAAACAAAGATCAAGAAGACAAAAACAAACGTATTCGTGGACTTGTTCACTTTATACAAAATCTTCAGCGAGTGGAAGATCTTACTGAGTTACTCGATTTCTTTCTAAAAGATCTTAAAACAACATTTAAAGTTGAAAATTTGATTTTGTGTTTTTTAGATAATAACTCGGAATATCAAATGCTTTTTTCTCAAAAAAAGGATTGGCATCAAAAACTATTAAAAAAGGCATGGAGTTCTAAAAATGAAATACGGACAAACGACAAAGAGGATCAACGATATCTTGTTGATAACCTTTTGCGCCCCATTCACAAAACTTTTAGTTTTCCGCTTCTTAAATTTCATGGTCAAGAAAGCCTACCCAATTCTCTTTTTATAGAGCATGATCTTGAGGAATCAAAAGTTGATCGTTTTATGGACTACATGACATCTCGATTACAGATTTTGAGCTTAGCAGTTGATCGCATTATATATTTACAAAAAATCGAATATAATTCTAAGCAGTGGGAGTATACCTTTGATTCTGTTCGAAATCCAATTTGTATTGTAAATATGGAAGGTGAAAAATTAAAATTTAATACATCTTTTAAAAAAGAAATAAAAAATGTTGCTCAAATAGAAAAGGAGCTTATTGCAAAAGTGCTAAGAGAGAAAAGTCGTCAGATTGAATTTTTTAAAAAAGATGACAAAATTTTTGAACTCAATTGTTTGCCCATTAAAGAAGAGACACAAGAGATGGTCACACACTTTGTGATGTATTATCGTGATATTACAGAAGAGCGCAGTCTTTACGTTAAAATGATACAAAATGAAAAAATGGCAGCCCTGGGGCTGCTTTCTGGAAATATCGCCCACGAACTTAACAATCCCCTTACCGGAATACGTTCGCTTGCACAGATTTTGTTAAATGAAAATTTACCTCAGAGTTATATTTCTGATCTTAACGAAATTGATAAGGCCTCGGAACGCTGTCAAAATGTCATTATGGGGCTTCGTGAATTTTCAGAAGTCAAATCTAACAGCAACCAGCTTGAAATCGTATTTTTAGGTGAATTGATTCAAAAGACATTGCCACTCTTAAAATCGGCACTACGCAGGCACCAACTTCATCTTCATCTTGCATCAGAAGATATTGGGGTTATGGCGGACCCCAGACTCTTACAACAAATCATATTTAACTTGATTATCAATGCCTGTCAGGCTCTTCAAGACAATGGCAGAATTGAAATTCGAACGGAAAAACGAGGAATTTCTGGAATTTTAGAAATAGAAGATAATGGTTCGGGTATTCCCGTAGAAATCCGGGAGAGAATTTTTGATCCATTTTTTACAACAAAAAAAGAGGGAGAGGGAACGGGTCTTGGATTGAGTTTCTGTAAGAGTATGATGGAAAAAATGGGAGGACAAATAACGTTTCAGTCACAAGAAAAAAAAGGTACAACATTTAAACTTAAGCTACCGCTAGCGACAAAAAAAAGAAGACAATCAAATGAAAATTCTCATTGTTGATGATGAACCTCTTATTCGAAAATCTTTGAGTCGGCTTTTAATTCAACGAGGATATCAAATTGTAGAAGCAGATAATGGACGAGATGCCGTGTGGACATGGAAGAACGAAAAACCAGATCTCGTGTTACTTGATTTTATGATGCCTGGACTCAATGGTCTTGAGGTGTTGAAAGAGGTGGATCCTAAGCTTAAGAAAAATGTCATCATCATGTCGGCATATGTTGGGAGCAATGAACATAAAGATTTTTCTGAACTTGGCGCAACCTACTTTTTTCCCAAGCCATTTGATGATATCTTTCAGATGATAGATAAAATTGAAGATATTTTAAATAAATAGTCACGAGTTAATTTTAGGTTGTAAATTCAAATAAGAGCGCTTCTTTATTTTTTAATATTAAAATGGAGCAAAAGGTGAGAGTGATTGCGGGAAAACTTAAAGGTCGTCAGCTAAAGTCTTTTAGTGCCGGACATATTCGGCCAACAACAGATCGTGTAAAGGAATCTATTTTTAATATTTTGCAAGGGCATCTTGAAGGAGCTCGGGTCTTGGATCTTTTTTCTGGTACAGGAAATCTTTCTATAGAGGCTTTTTCAAGAGGGGCAAAGAGTGTTGAGTCCGTAGAAAAAAATCCGGCCTCGCTTAAAATTATTTATGAAAATTTAAAACATCTTGGAATTGAAAGGGAGATTCGTGTTCATAAAGATGATGCCTTTCGATATGTACAGAGATATCAGGGCGAGCCCTTTGACGTTGTTTTTATAGACCCTCCTTTTACGGAAGTGTTGGCAGATAAAATAATGGTAGAAATACAAAAAAGTAAAATTTTTCATAAAGAGACAACGATCGCAATCGAATCAGCAAAAAAGGAAAAAATCATGAAAGAATACGGCAGCTTGGAGGCTATTGACACAAGGGAGTTTGGTGATAAGATCCTCACTCTTTTTAAACCAAGGAACTAAGATGCAAAAGGTTATTTACCCAGGAAGTTTTGATCCCCTGACCTTTGGTCATTTGGATATTATAGAAAGACTTTCGCGTCAGTTTGACGAAGTTGTTGTTTTAATTTCTTGGTCTTCACAAAAAAAATATATTTTGGATATTATAGAACGAAAAACCGCTGTTACAAAGGTCTGTCAAAAGTTTTCAAATGTTCGGGTCGATGCTTTTGAAGGGCTTCTTGTTGAGTATGTAAAAAAAAATAATATAAATATGATTGCCAAAGGACTTCGAAATGCTCGTGATTACGAATATGAGATGACGATGGATCATATGAATAAAACTCTTTTCCCAGATGTCGAAACGCTTTATCTCATCTCACGGCCTGAGCTGAGCTTTATCTCGTCGACTTTGGTTAAAGAAATAGCCTCTTTGGGTGGCGATCTCAAAAAATTTGTTCCATCTGAAGTCGAGGCATATATAAAGAAAAAGGATAAGAAATGATTCTTGCAGACAGAACAAAAAAATTAAAAAGCTCTCCGACTCTTGAATTAGCCGCAAAGGGGCGAAAATTAAAAGAAGAAGGTTATGACGTTATATCTTTAGCCGTTGGAGAACCGGATTGGGATAGCTTAACTGTTGCAAAGCAGGAGGCAATTGAGAGTATCCAAAATGGATTTACAAAGTATGTTCCTGCAAATGGAATCGAAGAACTCCGGCGCACAATTGCCGACTCAATAAAAAAAGAAATCGGTCTAGAATATTCACCAGCGCAAGTCACCGTAACGGCAGGTGGAAAATTTTCTATTTTTTCGTGTTTGCAAGTTTTATTGAATAGGGGTGACGAGGTTCTCATACCAGCTCCTTATTGGGTGAGTTATCCTGACATGACAGAGCTTGCAGAGGGAACGCCGGTATTTATTCCATCAACAGAAGAAAATAGATTTAAAATCACAGCACAAGATTTAGAAAAACAAATTACAAAAAAAACAAGGCTTCTTATTTTAAACTCTCCATCAAATCCTACGGGTGCGATGTACAGTGAAGAAGAATTAAAAAGTCTTTCACAAGTTCTTAAAAAATATCCAGAAATCCTTATTTTAAGTGATGACATTTATAATAAACTTATTTTTGCAAAAAAACGGCTGGCCTCTCATATACTGCAAGTAGCTCCAGAGTTAAAAGAACGGGTGATTATGATTAGCGGTGCCTCTAAGACTTATTCCATGACGGGCTGGAGAATTGGTTGGGCAATAGGGCCACTAGAAATTATTAATGCCATGACAAAGTATCAAAGCCAGAGCGTAAGTTGTGCGGCTTCCTTTACGCAAAGAGCTGCTCTTAAGGCAATTTTAGAAGGAGCCCCAGAGCTGCAAAAAATTCAAGACCAGCTAGAAGAAAGAAAAAACTTAAGCATCCAGGAGATTTCAAAAGTTAAAAATATTTCTTGTTTTGATCCCGACGGTGCTTTTTATTTGTGGATCAATATTCAAAAATGTCTGGGTACAAAGTTTAAGGGACATGATATTACCGGATCTCGAGAGTTTTCTCATCAGCTACTCGAAGATCAAAAAGTGATTGCAGTACCAGGGGCAGAGTTTGGAATGGAGGGTTATATTCGCCTGAGCTTTGCTATTGAGAACTCGCGAATGGTCGAGGCTTTCCGACGAATGAATCGTTTTATAGAAAGTCTTAAATAGCACCCGTAATCTACACCCAAGAGATCAACAACAGCCAGACCCAAGACTAGAGTAACCGATCATGGGCTTGCTAGCGTCAAATGTATGAAACTACAATAATATAAGGGGAAATCGCTCTCTTATAGAAACGGAAGTTTTATGACGATTTGGGTAGTTTTTCAGATTCTTCTTAATATTATTTTTTTAGCAGGCGGTCTTTTAATTTGGGCAAGGCTTTCGAGACCAGCAAAAGATGATCCTCGGATGAGCAAGGGGCTTCAGCTTCTTCAAAGTAAAATTGCCATTCTTGAAGATCTCTCGGATCGTACAGACACTCAGTTTAAACAATTGACCCAACTTTTAGAACAAAAAGGTCGAGAGGTACGAGAGAGCATCTTGGCGGCACAGGAACAAATTCATCAAGTTGATGTTTCTATACAAAAAAGTCTCGATGTTTCTAAAATCTTTCAAGATAAAATTCCCCATAAAGAAATTATCGAAAGGCAGAATACAATAAAATATATCCAAGCCGCTCGCCTTGCTCATCAGGGTTTAACGTCAGAAGAAATATCTAAACAAATTGATATTCCCAAAGGGGAGTTAGATTTTATAGTCAAAGTAAACCGCAACAAGCTGATGTTTTCAGAGGAGCTTTTGCCAGGATGGGTGCAAGAAGCACTTCCTCATCAGCCAGAAGAAAAAAAACAGACACGAGATATCGGTCAAATATTTGAATCGTTACAGCAAGTTTCCTACGATGATCAAAATATTAAAAAAATTGAAGACGAATTTAAAGAGGCCGTAGAAAAAGCGCTTCCTCCGCCTGCAATAGAGCAAAGTTTTATAGCAACAAATGAAGTTACAACCGTAGAAAAACCAGCTTTAGAGCCCCAATTTGAGGTAGAAGATAATTCTCCAATAAAGGCTTTAGAAAGTGATGCAAAAAAATGGGTTGAAGAAGTCAACCCTTCTCAAAATATCAAACAAAAGACAGAAGCTTTTGTTCAAAATTCAACGCCAGCACAATATATTAAACAAGGCGAAAAAGAATATCTTGTTAAACCCTTCAAATTTAAAAAAATTCAGAAAAAAGATGAAGATATAGATGAATTCATGAAGATTTAAGATTCAATAACAAAATCATAACGAATTCTTACGGTACCATCTTTTTCTATAAGCCCAGATGGCGGATTAGGAAAAGGGGCGGCCGTTCGAAAAGCTTCAATCCCTGCATTATCAAGATCCTGATAGCCTGATTCAGAAAGCACTTTAATATTTTTTAAAGCACCCTTGCTATCTAAAATAATAAGAAGCTTGGTGACACGATTTTGATTTGAAGCAATGGTTCGTCCCTGCCTTGAGATCTTTTCAATTTTTTCTTTAATTGAGGATTCCCAATAATTCTGAATTTGTACATGAATCCTTTTAAAGTAAGCATAGTAAAGAAATTGTTTTGTGGAAAGCTGGGTTTCCATACCCTTTTTAACGTCTTTGAGATAATCACTTGTTCGAGAGGCCTCACGACCATCACCGCCAGAGTTTCTTTCTGCAATTGTTGACCAATCCATTTTTGGCATGAATTTTTGAATTTTAGAGCCTTCAGGAGATTTTTCCATTTTTTGTTGAGTTGGATTATTTTTTTGAGCAATACTTTTTTGTGTTGTTGCTTTTTGACCAAGCCCCGCACTATTTGTAAATCGACCAGAGAGTTGTGCTTTTGTTTGTTCGATGATTCTTTGATTGAACTGACTTAAATATTTTGCATTAGGATCGCTTTCGTTATTTATTTGTTTTTCTTGTTCTACGATTTGACGAGCTAGGTCTTTTGTCTTGCTTGGAGTCTCAAGAATAACAATTTCAACAGGTTTTTCCTCTTGTTTTTCTGTTATTTTATTTTCAGAAAAATATTTAAGGGTTAAAATAGTAGTAACGTGGAGAGATAAAGAAAGAATCAGCCAAAATAGAAAAATGTTTCTGACTTTCATAGTATTTCTCTATCGGTATTTGGGAGTAAAAAGTTGATGTCTGTTCAGGTCTGGTGTCAGACGGATTTAGGATTAAAAAGGCAAAACAATGAGGATTCCTTTTTACTGGATCCAGACCTTGGTCTTTATATTGTTGCCGATGGAATGGGAGGACACTCAGGCGGCGAGGTGGCCTCGCAAATGGCTGTGCAGGCGATTCGAGATGTCGTTTTTGAGAGTTACGAAAAAGATTCTGGTATAAGACCTCAGCAATTACTAGCAAAGGCCTACTCTATTGCGAGTCATAAAATTTATGATAAAAGTCTTTTTACTGGTGATCTTAAGGGAATGGGAACGACCCTTGTTGTTGCACTGATTCGTGACCAAAAAATTTTTATAGCAAATGTCGGAGATTCAAGGGCTTATCTTTTAAGGCAACAGGGAATGTGGCAAGTGACCGAGGATCATTCCTTGGTCAATGAACAAATTAAGGCAGGTGTTTTAAAGGAAGAAAATGAAAAAAAATATCTTCAGAAAAACATAATAACTCGAAGCGTTGGCTTTGAGAAAAATGCAGTTTGCGATATTATAGAGAGGCCGTTAACATATGGAGATCATTACATTATTTGTACTGATGGTTTATCTGGGATGGTGACAGATCAGGAAATATTTAATATTGCCAGCGAAAGTGAACCTGATAAAGTGACCTCTTTGCTTATTGAGCAGGCTAAGGCGAACGGTGGTCTAGATAATGTCACGGTTATGTATGTCGATGTTATAGAAACTAAGGAATAAAATTGAGTTCAAAAAAAATAATATTTTTAGTTATGACAGATCGCCAAGGGGTGGTTCGTCGTCTTGTTTTGTCTCAATCTTGGTTTAAAACAATTGCTGTTTGCGGTGTTATTGGTTTTATTATTTTGACATCTATTTTGGTCGATTATGTTGGTCTTTTGCTTCAAGATATCGAAAGCAAAAAACTGAAAGTCCAAAATCGTCAGCTAAAAGCACAGTTTGCTGTTGTTGAGGGAAAGCTAGATTCTCTTGATAAGAGTTTGGACCGTGTACAAAGCTTTATGACCAAGCTTAAAATGATCACAGATACAAATAGTGATCAGAGGACTCTCAACTTAACAGTTGGAGCCACAACACCAAGTGCCTCTCAAATCAAGGAATCTATGGAAGACCGTGAGCCGGCCTCTTTTCATGCTGAAGAAAGTGGTATTTCTATTCTTAAAAAACCTATTTTGGATAATGTTAAAGGTGAGCTTGCAAGATCTGAAGAAAATAAGTTTGCAACTCTTTCTGTGCGCATTGATCGTTCAATTAAGAGATCAGAGCTAAAGGAGCAAGGCGTTCTGGATTTATGGGAAAGCCTTTCTATGCAGCAAAGTTTAATGAGAGCAACTCCATCTATTAGACCTTCTCGAGGTTATTTAACTTCAGAATTTGGCTATCGCCCTTCTCCTCTTTCGGGCCAATTAAAATTTCATTCTGGTATTGATTTTGGTGTACCACCGGGAACTCCTGTGCATGCGACGGCTGATGGTGTTGTGAGTTTTGCAGGCTTTGATGCCGGTTATGGAAAGCTTGTTTCTATTGATCACGGTTATGGGGTTGTTACGCGTTATGCTCACAACTCTGAAATTTTTGTAACAGTTGGGCAAAAAATCAAAAGAGGTGATGTGGTTTCGGCCTCAGGAAGTACCGGCCAATCAACAGGTCCTCATTGTCACTACGAAGTTCGTGTTAACGGCGTTCCAGTGGATCCTACAAATTATATCTTAGATAATTAATAAGTTCGAAAGAATACAAAATTTACTGGGGCGGTATTGGTTGCCTGGATTTTCTTAATAGAAATGTCTTGGTATTTTGCGATTCTGCTAAAAAAGAAAAGGCACAAAACATTGTGCCTTTTTATAAAGATAAAGCGAATATAAATATAAAAGATTATCTCTTTGAGTATTGATATCTCTTACGAGCACCAGCAAGACCGTATTTTTTACGTTCAACCATTCTGGAATCACGAGTGAGGAATCCTGCCTTTTTCAATACGGATCTTAAATCTGCATTGTAGCCAACAAGTGCCCTTGCGATTCCGTGTCGGATTGCTCCGGCTTGTCCAGATGGTCCGCCACCAGAGACTTTTATACGAAGATCCACTTTTCCAAGAGTGTTTGTTTCTTGAAGAGGTTGTTGAACAACAAGTCTAAGTGTTCCTGTATAAAGATACTCATCAAAATTTTTATCATTAATTGTGAATTTACCGCTACCGGCTTTAAGATAAACACGAGCTGTGCTCGTTTTTCTTCTTCCCGTAGCATAAATGAATTTTTCTGCTGCCATGAACTTACCCTTCCTTATGACTCAAGTTTATAGGCTTCTGGTTTTTGAGCGCCATGATTGTGTTCTGGCCCTTCAAATACTTTTACCTTTGTTAAGAGATGACGAGACAATTTGTTTGTTGGGAGCATTCCCTTAACAGCCAACAGAATCATCTTCTCAGGGTTTTTTACAACCATTTCTTCTGCAGTTAAAGACTTCATTCCACCAAAGTATCCAGAGTGTCTATAATAATTTTTAGAAAGCATTTTATTACCAGACATTTTGATTTTCTCTGCATTGATGACAACTACAAAATCACCTGTATCAATGTGAGGAGTAAATTGCGGCTTGTGTTTACCACGCACAAGGGTCGCAACTTGAGTTGCAAGACGGCCAAGAGTTTGGCCTTGGGCATCGATAAGCCACCACTTGCGTGGGACCTCATCTACTTTTGCCATATATGTCGATTTCATTACGTTCTCCAATATTTTTAAGTTGTTCTTTAAAGACTTTTCACAACGGGCTTGTGACTTTGACTTGGGAGAACACTTAAAAGCGAAATAATCTTCTAGAATTTCAGGCACTTATTGTCAAGTGTTTGGGGGTATTTTACTTCGATCAAATAAAGCCCTTCGGGGGAAGCTGTTTTAAGAGCCTTTTTACGATCACAAGATTTTAAGATCTCTTTAAATTTCAATGGGTTAGTGCCTTGCTTTTCAAGGGTTAGCATGGTTCCAACAAGGTTTCGGACCATTTGCTTTAAAAAACCATTCCCAGTGATTGTAAATTCCACCCACCCATTCTTAGGCGAAGTCCACTTAGCATAATCTATTCGGCGGGTCGTTGTTCTGATGTCGGTACCTGTATTTTGGAAGGATTTAAAGTCATGTTCCCCTAAGATAAAGCACGAGAGTTCATTTAGATATAGAATGTTAAGTTTTTGAGGAACCCAAAGGCTTTTATTCCAGAGTTGGCTTGAGGGGATAGGGTGATTGCGAATGAGGTAACGATAGGTTTTTGAAAGAGCTGATCTCTGGGCATGAAATTCTTTGGGAGCAAGATAGACTTTTTTTACAACTAAAAATTTTGGTAGTAATCCCTGTAGGGCTTTTCTTAAAGCAATATCTTGAGGATTTCGAGTACAATCAAAATGTGCCACTTGATGAAGAGCGTGAACACCTCGATCTGTTCTGCCAGAACCCTGCACATGAATTTCTTCTTTAAAAATTTGAGAAAGCTTTTCTTCTAAAACACCCTGAACGGTGTAAGAGCTTTGGGTTTGCTTTTGCCAGCCTAAAAAAAGAGAACCATCATAACTTAAGTCGAGTCGCACACGGTAAGGCCTAGACGTATTATCTTTTTTAATAGTTGGGGTTTGTTTTTTTAATTTCGATTCCTGCATTGTAGGACTTATACTGATCATGCTTTTGATGTTTATGGAAGAATATTTTAAATCACGGAGGATTTTTAATGAAGGCGTTCTTTATTTCTCTATTCTTTTTACTGCCTTGTTTTGCCCAAGCCAATTTCTCGGGTTCTTGGATGGGAGAATTTCTGATGACGAATAAAAAAGGGGTAACCTATCTTTGTGATGAAATGAGTTTTACAGTTTTACAAGATCAGAGTCAGGCTGTTTTTGGTAAATGGACCTATGCCTGTGGACAGTTTGCTTTGACTTATACTCCTCCGCGCTTAGAGATTCAGGGAAATAAAGTTTTTTTAAAAAATAAATACAATAATGAAATTGGTGTTGTGACCGAGAACGAAGCCGAACTTTGGATTGTGGTGAACGACAAAAACGGCAGAACCCACATCAAGGTTAAAAAAATATCAGATAATGAGATGCAATATTTAGAAGAGCAAATTGATGTGGACCCCGAAACGGGCCTTGATCGTAAATCAATTTATCAGGCTCTCTTAAAGAAGCAGTGATGATTAGAATTCAAACATAAAGCCGCCATTAACGACGTCATCAGTAAAATCAAAAGAATTACCAAGCCCCTCAATATGACGAAACTCAGCGGTTAACCAAATGTGATTGACCCCATAGCGTTGATCGACCATGGCCATGGCTTGCCGACCTAAGACATCTAGCAAAAAAGATCCGCCAGCTGAAAAATGAAAAGCAGGAGCACCACCAAATTTGGGTTGAAATCCATCATCACGTAATTCCATAAAGGTGTAATAATCAATTCCTACACTGGCATAGGGAACAAGCCATTGTCGAGGTAAAATATCGAGTCTGTAAACAAGTCCTAAGGAATTTG